>JAYSRS010000607.1:0-8695 GCA_043720935.1 Saprospiraceae bacterium | reverse complement strand
ACAAGCTGCCTCCTAGAAAAAACCTTTAAAGGGCGTCTTTCGAGCGAAGCGAGAAACAGCCCGTAAAATGCGCTTTTATTTTTTCAACGTTCCTTAGATTTGTTTATTTTGATTATTTTTGTTCAATAAATTTTATAAAATAATAATTAATCATAACATGACAGCAACGATTTCCGTCAAAGAGAGAACTGCAACCGTAACGAACGGTACGCTACCGCACAAACGCATTAGTTGGGCCGATTTCAAAGTGGATTACCTCGAACGAGAGGATGCATTCACCTACGAATGGGTGAACGGGGCTGTTGAGAAAACACCCCGAAGTATGGATAGAAAACAGTTTTACATCGTTCAAAATTTGCTTGATTTCTTTGGAAAACTCAAATATAGCGGTACAATTTCAGGTTCTTTGATGCCCGAAGGTGACACGTTTTTTGGTGAAAATCATCGCCGACCCGACGTTGCTTACTATACGGATGAACAAATTGAAGCGGCTGCCGACGATGACGACGCAGAGCCTCAATTTGTGATTGAAATCATTTCGTCAAATGACCAAATGAACCGTGTTCATCGAAAAATGCGCGATTATCGGGCGTCAAAAATTCCTGTTGTTTGGCATATTTTTCCTGAATTACAAGAAGTTCATGTGTTTCATGGCCGAAAAAGTGAA
Source organism: Saprospiraceae bacterium (assembly GCA_043720935.1). Classification (GTDB taxonomy): domain Bacteria; phylum Bacteroidota; class Bacteroidia; order Chitinophagales; family Saprospiraceae; genus JAAFJT01. The sequence continues at coordinate 8,028 of JAYSRS010000607.1, read as the reverse complement.
ATTTACATCGGTGAAGATATGTGTTCAGCCACACCCGTTCTACCCGAGTTTGAGTTGTCAGTAAACGCTATTTTTAAACGTAAAACCTTGATTTAATGTTAGATTTCAACAAAAAATGCCAATTTGAGTCAATCAAATTGGCATTTTTTGTTGAAAATTGGGAAAATACTGAGGGGGTAAATTACTTTGTATAATCAAATTTAAACCTAGACAAATCGGGCTTTCTCTTACGTTTTCTACTCACTTCGTAATTATAAATGGCCTTACCGATATTGGCCATAAATGGATAACCGACGGCGTCATAGTCATATTTATCGTCATTGAAAATGCCATCCGAATTGCAATAAATCGTTACGGTCAACATAAATTCAATGCCTTTTTCAAAGTCAACGATGTAGGCATTGTCAATCAAAAAACCATAAGCATCACCTACTTTATTGAAAATGCGGATGTTTTTGGGCATCGGTTTTTTGTCGTCGCCAAACATTAAAAATTTGCAATACGAATCATACGAACCCGCACTATCGGCGTCGGGATATTTCGGGCTTTTGCTTTCCAAAGGCGACATACTCATATATTTTCTAACGAATGTGTAATCAGCTTCTGTCAAGTCAAAACGTTGCGTAGCGGGGACGGATTCGGGAAACAAAACGGTCTTCAAAATTTGTTGCTGCGTCTCAATTGGGTAATTATTGCGATACGTAAAATCAAAAGGCTCATTGATTAAGCTGTCGCGGCGCATAAAACCTTTGCCAATACCAATCGGTTTGGGCGACTTGTAATCCTTAGTCGAAACAAGCATCGGTTGGTACAACAAACGCTGCAAAGACACCTTATCAGACCCTTTGTCATCGGCCACATTTTCCACATTTTTAAATGAAATCGGGTTCGACCGCTTGTTCTGTTCCCGCGTCATTGACGTTTGAAGACGATGCACAACGCGCATATCTTTAAACCCTTTTGCGGCCAAAACGTCATTAAAAGGCGCTTGTCCCATAAACTCATACAGGCGATTGTGGGCGTCATTGTCACTCACCAAAAGGATTTTTTTTACATAATGTTCAACGGTTGGCAATCCACCGTTTTCAAGGTTCGTCGGGTCTTGAAACTGCTTGATTTGACCTTCGTAGGCTGAATCTGACAGCATCGGTGTTTGACGCGTTAATCCCTTGATGTGCAATTGATTGAGTTTTTCTAAAGCCAACAATGACGCAGGTAATTTGACCGTCGAAGCAGGATAAAAATATTCATCGGCATTCACGCGGAAGCGGTAACTCGTAAATGTCGGTTTGTTATTTTTATCGCGGTCAATTTTTGTGTAAAGGATTTGAACACGGCGGTCGGCGGCATTTTTCAGAACATCGCCGAATTTATCGGGCTGTTTTTGCATCAAATCTTCTAAAAATGTGTCGTTTGAGGCTTGTCCGCTCAAAAATAGGGAGGGGGCTAATAGCAATAGAAATAGGAGTTGTTTTTTCATTTTTTAATCAATTGAATTAAGGATGTAGATTTTAGTAACTGATGTTACGCACAGGTGTAGCGTACCTTAATATTTGTAGAAACTGCCAAACAATGTTTCGTAAGGTGCGTAGCACCGAAATATCGTTCGTAAAAGGTTACGGTGCTACGACGGTGTATTTATTTGGGCATCAGAAAATACGTTGCGTTTTGGCTACAATGACAACAAAATGGGTAAAATTGATACCCGAAACGATGCGCGTTTGATAACGGCTTTGAAGAATAGCAAACGTTTAGATTGAAAATTTAAAAAATAGGCCCCTCAGTATTTTTACAGAAAAAGCCTTGAAAATGTATGTTTTCAAGGCTTTCCTTCTAAATGATTACCAACCTAACGCGGGTTTGAAACCCCCGTTAGGTTTTCTGAAAATATATAAAACGCACTACTGATAAGCAATGTACCGCCTCTCAAAATCCGAAAACGGACATCTGAAACCCGACATTAATTAGTCCATTCTAAACGCCCCATTTTGGTAACGCAGCATATTGACATATCTGTTTTCGTACTTCGCCACATTGCCGTTCGGGTCGCTGTCATTGACCAAAGGGCGATAAATCGGCTCAAAGTTGAAGCGTGTATGCAACGTTTGTTGCGGCTCATTTTGGAGATATTGCGGAAAAGCCGTGCCGTATTGACGCAACATTTTACCGACATACAAAGCGCAATCGTAGCCTAAAAACGAGTCTGCGTTTGGAATTTTACCAAATTTAGCCATGAATTTAGTTCTAAAATGCTTTACTTCGGGGTTGTTGCCTTCAATAAAAGTAGAGCTACTGACGCGTACTTTCAAGGCTTCGTAAGTGCTTGTCAAACCTTTATCGAAATCCATCCATTGCGGCATTCCATAAACCATAACCGACGCCCGACGCGGTGAAGCGGCTAGTTTTTTCAAAAATTGAGCGACAAAAGGCTCATTCCAAGAAGGCAAAACGAAAACCGTTTGGCCTTCGGCGTGAATATAAGGTTCAACGTTGAAATTCAATTCGTCTTCAATCGCCCATTCATCGAAACGACCGCCGTAGGTTGATTGATTAAACGCGGCGTTTGCGTCTTGAAAAAACTTAAAACGTGCGGTTTCGCTGTCGCGTTGACGACCCACTAAAACGACTTGATTCGTTTGGTAACGACCACGAATGTGCGCTGTTATGTTATCGCAATGCGTTTTAAGGCTTGGTTTTACTTGAACAAAACGTGGATTTGCGCCTTCCAAATCGCCCGAAGGGAAATAAGGCGAAACGAAAATTTTACCTTGACGGTTCGCAAAATCAATCGCCGTTGGTACATTTTCCTTCTCAACGGGCCCCAAAATCACATCCGCACGGCCTACATCGTAACGCCCTAAAATGGCATTAAAATCCCCGCGAGAATCCAAAACGGACATTTTAAGATTCAACCCTTGCGTTGACAAAGAATCGAGTGCAAGGCGTACACCTGCATAAAAATCAAGCGCAAATTGCGCTTTTGGTGGATTTATGCCCGAACTTTCTACAAATTGACCTGAGAAAAACGGCATCAACAACGCCATTTCATAGCTGTTTTTAGTCCCTCCTGTGCCGCCCGAAGTGCTGCCACTGTTATCGGTCGGATAGGTAATCACGCCGCCCGAAGTGTTGCCACTATTATCGGTCGGATAAGTAATCACACCGCCCGACGTGCTGCCCGAAGATTGGCCACTCGTCACAATCGGCGGCCTAGATTTTGGGTCAACCCGCCAGCGAATTGTATCTACCAAGACATTGCTGTTGCCATTATTTTGGCCATTTTGAGCCGTACTGCCTTGGTTTTTATTAGGTTTAGTCGGTGTTTTGGTATCGGTTGCAGGCCGCAAACCACCGCACGCAGCCATCGTCATAAGCGCGACAGCAAAAAGAGACCCCCTCAGTAATTTTGTCATTTTTCTAAGTTGTTTCACAGTTTTGAAATGTGGTGAATGATAGTGATAGTTTCTTTTCTCAATGATGAGTGATGAATTATGAATGATAAATTTTGTAAATTCATACGCTATAAAGGCACAATGACGTTAAATTCTTTGAATTTGTTGTATAAATTGCTTGGTTTTGCTAATCTTGTTTCGTCATTTCTAAATTCTCTAAATTTCTTTTTTTGTTATCGTTAATTCGTTGGTTGGCATATCAATACAAAATTTGTAACCTTCAAAAAAGTCTATTCCAAGTAGGCCATTGTAGTCAGATACAATGCCGTGCGTAAGAAAATCGTACGCTTGAACCACAAAGTTTTCTTGAGTAATGCCAAATAGACGCAAGGTTTCTAATTCATATAAATCGGTTTCAATGATACCACTTGCGGTTTCTACTAAGGCTGTACCAACACTATTTTGGGGGCGAAATCCAGACATATACAAGACATTACTGTCTATAGTCGTGACTGTTGCACCCGTATCAAGTATTAGTTTGAGGCGGTGCGAACCGTTTATAAGACCTACAACTGTCAGCAGACCTGTTTCGGTTTCTCGGATAAGGTGATAAATCATTTTACAACACGGTTAAAAATGCCTGTTAATCGTCTTGCGGCACGCGGTTCGCCTGTAAAGACAATCATGTAGGTATCAAATTTTTTGACAAGTTCAGCACCCAAATAGCATACTTCTTTTTTGTCTTTGCTATGCAAAGCGGGAAAGCCAGAAAGAATGCGTAGTTCCTCACTGTCCATTTTAGGATTACCGACCAATACCCATTCATCGGGATATTGCGTTTTTATTTCATTGATAGTTAATACTTCCATACGATGCAATATTGAATTTAACTTACGTTTTATACACCAAACAAATTTAAAACTATTTCTCTAAATAACAAAATATTTAAAACATATTTTTTATTAGAAATTAAGGAATTAGTGGATATAAAAGCGCAAAAAGGCTTGGAAATAAACACTTTTACACTTTTTTACGCTTTTAGACGGAGGTACTATTAAACTAAAAAAATGTTGCCAAGGTTCTATCAACTTGATAATGTTAAACATTCTTTTATTCCCACTCAATTGTCGCAGGCGGCTTCGTCGAAATATCATACACCACACGGTTTATGCCCCGCACGTTGTTGATAATATCCGTCGAAACTTCGGCGAGAAATTCATGTGGTAAACGCGACCATTCTGCTGTCATGCCGTCGAGCGAATTGACGGCACGGAGGGCGATTGTTTTTTCATACGTCCGTTCGTCGCCCATCACACCGACCGATTGAACGGGCAGCAAAATTGTTCCTGCTTGCCAAACTTTGTCGTAAAGGCCGTGTTTTCGTAGCGCATTCGTATAAATTGCGTCCGCTTCTTGCAACATCGCCACTTTTTCTGGCGTAATATCGCCTAAAATCCGAATGCCCAAACCCGGGCCGGGGAACGGATGTCGCCCTAAAATATTTTCTGCCAAACCCAATTCACGCCCGACACGACGGACTTCATCTTTGAATAAAAAACGCAACGGTTCAACAATTTTTAAGTTCAATTTATCAGGTAAACCGCCGACGTTGTGGTGCGATTTTATTGTTACAGAAGGCCCATGAACGGAAATTGACTCGATCACATCGGGATAAATTGTGCCTTGTGCCAACCATTTTATTTGCGGCAACGTCTTGGCTTCGCGCTCAAAAATCTCGATAAAGCCTCTGCCGATACCTTTCCGCTTCGTTTCGGGGTCAGAATGCCCCTTCAAAATATCGTAAAAATGTTGTTGAGCATCAATGCCCGTGACGTTCAAACCCATGCCTTTGTAGGATTCCAACACTTCGGGAAACTCATTTTTCCTAAGCAAACCATTGTCAATAAAAAAGCAATGCAACTGTTTGCCAATCGCTTTATGCAACAGCAACGCCGCAACGGATGAATCAACGCCGCCCGACAAGGCCAACAAAACATCGTCTTTTCCGACCTTTTCGCGCAAGGCCGCAACGGTTTCTTCAACAAAATGCGCGGGCGTCCAATCACCTTTGCAACCCGCAATGTCAATGATAAAATTTTTCAATAATTTGAGTCCATCCAAGCTGTGCGTCACTTCGGGATGAAACTGAATTGCATACAAGGGTGATTGTCCACGCACGTTTTTGCGCTTGAATGCCGCCGTGACACCCCCCTCAGTATGCGCGAGCATTTCGAAGTCTTCGGGCAGTTTAGTTATCGAATCGCCGTGCGACATCCACACTTGAGACCCTGCTTTTATGCCTTTCAGAAACGGGTCGCGCTTCAAAATATCGCTCAATTTGGCCTTGCCATATTCCCGTTTTTGGGAGCGTTCGACCGTCCCGCCGAGGTTGTTTGCAATCAATTGCGCGCCGTAGCAAACGCCTAAAACGGGGATTTTGCCGACGATTTTGCTTAAATCTACTTGCAAAGCATCACTTTGCCGTACCGAAAACGGGCTACCGCTTAAAATGACCGCTTTTACTGAGGGGTCAAGTTCGGGCATTTTATTGTAAGGCACTATCTCACAATAAACGTGGAGTTCGCGGACGCGGCGGGCAATAAGTTGCGTGAATTGAGAGCCAAAATCGAGGATAATTATTTTCTCGTGCATAAAAAAGAAATGATGAATGATAAATGTTGAATGATGAATAATTGGCAGACGTTCGGAAACTTTGAAATTTCCCCAAACGTTAGAAAGCGCGTGCTACCCTTGAAGAAGGCGCAAAAGTACATTTTTCTTCAAAAAAATGTGGAGATACTGAGGGGGTGTTTACCTTTGCTCTAATTAAATTTAAAAAATTTAAAAAAATGATTAAAGAAATTAAAATAGAAAACTTCAAATCCATTCAGTCGCTCAATCTCGAATTAGGGCAGCTGAATGTGTTTATTGGCGCAAATGGAAGTGGAAAATCAAATATTTTGGAAGGAATTGCTTTGGCAAGTGCCGCAAAAGAGAACAAGTTAGATACCGAATTTTTGTACGCACGAGGCGTAAGAGTAGATGATGATTTGTATATGCCTTCGGCTTTTAAAATTAATAATCATGAACCCGTAATCATTACTATTTCTGAAAATGACAAACTATCCGTTTCTGTAAAAATACATAAAAGTGGTTGGGAAATTAATGGCTCTTCAAATAAAATAGTAACTGAAAAAATAAACGGTAATGGATACACCAATACGGCTTCTTTTTTGATTTATGCACCTGAAAATTCTTATTTAAGAAATTTTACAGAGGAAGGTCAAATCAAACCACTAGGTGTTAAAGGTGAAGGTTTATTTAAATTATTACAAAAAATAATTAAAAATAAGCCTAATAATTTTGCTGAAATTAACCAATATCTTCAACTAATTGATTGGTTTGAATGCATTGAAATGCCTACCGACTTAATGTTTACCGAACGACGCCTTAATTTTAAAGATGCACACCTTGCAGACGGTTTAAAATACATCAATCAACGCAGTGCAAATGAAGGTATTTTATATTTATTGTTTTATTTAACCCTATTTATAAGCGACGATACGCCTAAATTCTTTGCGATTGACAATATTGACAATGCGATGAATCCGAAATTAGGGCGTGAATTGATAAAATTATTGGCACAATTGGCCAAAGAACACGGCAAACAAGTGATTCTAACAACCCACAATCCCGCAATTTTAGATGGTTTGAATTTGAACGACGAAGCACAACGTTTATTTGTTATTTCTCGCAATGCGGAAGGGCATACGAAGGCGTTGCGGATTCACAAAGACCCCATTGAAAAAGATAAAATACCTCTAAAACTGTCTGAACAGTTTTTGCGCGGTTATATTGGAGGACTAAATTTTTAGACAATTATGCCAACATTCGGACTTATTACTGAGGGAGAAACAGACCAACATGTTTTAAAAAGCATTCTTATCGGCTATTTCAATGACTCGGATTTAATTGTACGCAATTTGCAACCCGCTACGGATGAAACCGACAGCGATAGCATGAGTACGCACGGGAGTTGGACAAATGTGTTTAACTATTGCGCGTCCGATTTTATTGATGGGGCTTTTGGTCGTAATGATTTTTTAGTCATTCAATTGGACACCGATGTATCGGAAGAAAAAGGCTTTGGTGTCTTGAAATCAGATAAAAATGGGCAAAAATTAACGGAATTAGCTTTGATTGACGCCGTAAAAAAGCGGTTTGAGCAATTGTTTTTAAAGACAAAAAACGCCGAATTTTTTGATAATTATAAGCACCGAATTTTATTTGCCATTACTGTAAATGCCCTTGAATGTTGGTTATTACCGCTTTATTATGCCGATAATACAAAAGCAGCGACCACTAATTGCTTGTTTAAACTCAATCAACAATTGGCTAAAAACAACGAAAAAACAATTCCAAAAGATAAAAAAGGCGCAATTCCAATGTATAAAAAAATAGCAAAACCGTATTTGCGAAATAAGATTTTAATGGATAAATATCCGCAAAATCCGAGTTTTAAAATCTTCATTGAAAATGAATTACAAATAAAAATACCTATTAAAAAATAGCTTAGGAACGTTAAGTAAATAAAAGCGTATTTTACTGGCTCTTTCTCGCTGCGCTCGAAAATCGC
>JAYSRS010000606.1:0-3063 GCA_043720935.1 Saprospiraceae bacterium | reverse complement strand
ATAACTTCCCCATTTTTGTTACCACTATTTCTTCGCTAAGAAAATCGTCATTGCGAGGCACGAAGCAATCTGCTTAATTTTAGCAGTCCTTATTCATTGATTGGCAGCCTGCTGAAACGTAAAGATGGCGACGTGCCTCGCAATGACGACGTTTCTGGTAGGGTGTATAAGGTAATTAAGAGTGGTAAGTTATTTCTTACAAATTCCCTTAATTCTTAATTCTTAATTTCTAATTTTTAATTCAATAAAGCGATAACCAATTTTATTTTAAAAATCTAATTTCTAACGTCAATTAAAATCTAAAATAATGGCAGAAATGAACAACAAAGGTCTAACAACCGTCATTGCGTCCTCGTCGGTAGGTACGTTGATTGAATGGTATGACTTTTACATCTTTGGCTCGCTCGCCAAAGAAATCTCAGTCCAATTTTTCCCTTCGGACAATCCTACGGCAGCTTTTTTGTCAACTTTGGCCACCTTCGCGGCGGGCTTCATCGTTCGTCCGTTTGGCGCACTTTTCTTCGGTCGCTTAGGTGACTTGATTGGTCGCAAGTACACGTTTTTGGTCACTTTGTTGGTCATGGGCGGTGCGACATTCCTCATCGGTTTGATTCCCGGCTATGCGGCAATTGGCGCATTTGCACCCGCATTGGTCTTAATATTGAGGCTTTTACAAGGACTTGCCCTCGGCGGCGAGTATGGCGGTGCGGCAACTTACGTGGCCGAACACTCCCCCGCCGACAAACGCGGCTTCTGGACATCGTGGATTCAAATGACCGCAACGGTCGGTTTGGCCGTCTCGCTTATCGTCATTATTGGTTGCCGTACCTCAATGACCAAAGAAGCGTTTGCAGATTGGGGCTGGCGGATTCCGTTTTTGCTCTCGATTTTCATGGTTGCTATCTCGGTTGTCATTCGTTTACGGATGAATGAATCGCCCGTTTTTGCCAAATTAAAATCGGAAGGCAAGACTTCTTCAAACCCTTTGGCGGAGTCTTTTGGTAAAAAAGAGAACTTCAAAATGGTGTTGTTGGCCCTTTTCGGCGCAACGATGGGCCAAGGTGTGGTGTGGTATTCAGGTCAGTTTTTGTCCCTCAACTTCTTCAAAGGCACCTGTGCCGTGGATGCACAACAGGCCGAAACATGGTTCGGGATTGCCTTTATTTTGGCAACGCCCTTGTTCCTCGTTTTCGCTTCCTTGTCGGACAAAATTGGCCGTAAATGGATTATGTTGGCAGGTATGTTGTTGGCCGTTTTGACGACGAAGTCATTGTTCCAACAACTAAAAGCGATTTCTGACCCCGCAGGTAAACAAGAACTAGTTGACCAAAAGGTCGAAAAAACCCCTACTTTCAAGGTGGATGCAAAATCACTCGATACGACTTACACCGTCGAATTGACGCGCAAATACGCCGATGGTTCAGCTTTTACAACTAAAACTGACCGTTTAGCACCCGTTGATACGGTAGGAAAAGCATCTAAAATGGCCCCAAAAGTGTCGTCTAAAAGCATGAAATTAGGCGATTCAAATATGTGGTCGGTTATCGGTGTCATTTTCATTTTGATGATTTACGTCACCATGGCTTATGGCCCAATCGCCGCTTTCTTGGTCGAATTGTTCCCGACGCGCATTCGTTATACCTCTATGTCGTTGCCTTATCACATCGGCAACGGTGTTTTTGGTGGCCTTGTACCGTTCATCGGCGCGCTTTTGGTCGAATATTCCAAATCGCCAACCCTGCCAGGCGGTGATATTTACGCAGGTCTAAATTATCCGATGGGTATTGCTTTGTTGTGTATCATTATCGGCGCGGTCTTCTTGCCAAACGGTTCTACAAACACAACACATGATGAGTAAGTTTGAATTAAAAATTAGGAATTAAAAATTCACGACAATTCAGATTCGAGTTTTCAATGAAAATACGCTAAAACACATAATAACAATACAATTTTTAGTATGTTTAGCGTAATTTTTAATTCCTAATTTTTAATTTTTAATTCAAAAACACCCCTCAGTATTTTGATTAAAATCAAGAATAAAAGATTAAAAATTAGAGATGTTTAAGTATTTTGTTTAATTAGAATACACTAAAATACAACTGTAACAATACAATCGCTAGTATATTTAGCGCAATTTTTAATTTCTAATTTTTAATTCTTAATTCAAATACATTTTGGTAAAAAAAATTAATTCAACAATTAAAAAAATATAAAAAATGGGTATTATTAAAAGAATCGTCGGTGTGTTGTGCATGATTCTTGCACCCGCCGCCGCTTATCTCTTGACGAACGAAGGCTTGAAAAAAATCGCCGCCGCCGCACCCGATGCGAAGACAAACGCGACCACACAATGGTCTATCCTTATCCTCATCTTCTTACCCGTTATGGCGGGTCTGTTCATCTTTGGTTGGTACGCCGTCAAAGGAGAATTTGAGGACGCGGTCGCCTAGAAAATGTCAAAGATTTCAGATTTTAAAGATTTCAAGCATAAAATATAAAATGCTTGAAATTTGAAATGCTTGAAATTTCTACTTGGTTGTGTTTCCATTTTGGCTTGTATCGCAGGCGAAGAGGAGAAATTTCGTAGGAATAAAACGCCTCGATACAAGTTTTTTTGCCTCAATCCATGATTTCTTTGTGAAGTCATGGATTTTTTGGCGTTTTTTACCCCCGATACTGAGGGGGTGTCTATTCATCATTTATCGTTCATCATTTATCGTTCATCATTTATCATTCAAGAAAAAAATGTCGCGCAACGCCTCCCGTTTAATCGCTGTTTTCATCATCGCCCTCGTTTTGTTCAACTTTCCGATACTCGGTGTATTTGCCAAACCGCATTGGTTTTGGGGCATTCCGACGCCTTTTTTGTATTTATTTACCGTTTGGCTAGGCATGATTGTCGTCTTTTGGCGGCTGACGGATGGTAAAAACCCGTTCAAAAAATGATGCGTTATGAGTTATTAGGGAATTTGTAAAAAATAACTTCCCCATTTTTGTTACCACTATTTCTTCGCTAAGAAAATCGTCATTGCGAGGCACGAAGCAATCTGCTTAATTTTAGCA
>JAYSRS010000605.1:0-8703 GCA_043720935.1 Saprospiraceae bacterium | reverse complement strand
CCTTTAGGTCGTTTAAGCCGTATAATTCTGTCCTTTTTTACACACTCCGCGACCTGAAGGTCGTGTTACGTTCAGATAATCACTGTTTTGTCTTATTTTTCGCAGCTTCTTCGGCCTTTTTCAATAGTTCTTCTTGCTTCCTAATTTCCTCTTTCAAGCGTTGAATTTCAGACGCCGTTTCCTCTTTTACTTTCTGAATTTGCGCCGCCGCTTGTTGTTTTGACTGATAAATGGCGTCCACACTTTCTTTTTGACTTTTCGCAATTTCATCTTGCGCTTTTTGACGGGCATCAGCCGCGTCGGTGGCAAACTGCTGTTTTTTCGTTGACGCGTCGCGTTGTGCTTGCATGATGTCGGCGGCGTTGCGTTGCCGCGTAGAATCTATTTCGACCCGCGCCCGATTTTCCGATTCTGCTATTGCACGGGCAATTTCTGCTTGTTTTTTGGCCGCATTGTCTTGAATCTCCTTTACGGCAGCCGCTTGTTGCTGCCGAATTGCCGTAACTTCTTTTTGCGCTTCGTCGGTCGTTTGAGCAATAACGCTCGCCGCATTTTGCCGCGCTTGCGACACTTCGACGGCCGATTTTTCGCGCTCTTTAGCCGCCGTTTCTCGCACCTGACGTACCAATTCGGCTTCGTCAGATTGAATTTTAGCAATATTTTCTTGCACCGAACGCCGCGTTTCTGCCACACGTTTAGCCGATTCTTGGGCTTCCAACGACTCTTTCTCTTTGATTTTAGCGATTTCCTTCACCGACATTTCTTGCGTTTTGAACACTTCCGTTGCCGCCCGAAGTTTCGCATCGCTGACCTCCTTCGCCGTCAAATTGAGCAATTCTTTTTCCTTGGATTTGGCTTCCATAATCCGCGTTTCTGCTTCTTTTTGAATCTGAACGGTACGCTGTTGCGCCTTAGATTGTGCATCAGTAATCTCTTTCACATACGTTTTTTTAGCAGAATCAGCCCGTGTACTTGCCGCTTGCAATTGCTCCGTAGCCTGTTTTTGCGTTTTTACGATTTCATCTGCCGCCCGTTTTCGCGCATCTTCTACTTCCTTAGCCGCCGACAATTTGATAGAGTCCGCCACAAACCGCGACCGACCGATGTAAGTTTGCAATTGTTCCTGCATTTTAGCCGCTTCTGCCGTCGCTTTTGTTCGATTCGCTTCAATGTCTTTGGCGTTTATTTTTTGAACCGAATCTAACGAATTTTTAGCGCGTTCGCGTTCTTCGGCCACTTGTTCGTTGATTTTAGCGATGATTTCAGTCGCTTTTTTACGCGATTGCGCCACGTCAATTGCCGCAGTTTCCTTCTGTTTGGCGACATTTTCCTTGATTTCAGCCACTTCTGACGCTGAATTTTGCTGAATAATCGCTTTTTCTTCTGCCGCTTTTCGGCGTGCTTCGGCCACATCAAAGGCTACTTTTTGACGTTCCAAAACGCCCCGTTCCCGAATTGTCGCTACCGAATCAGCCGCTTCTACTTGCGTTTTGAGAATCAAATCAGCCGCCGTTTTCTTTGATGCGCCCACTTCTTCAACCGTCCGTTCACGCTCAACTTTGGCCGCCGCACGGGCATTTTCGACCATTTTTGTCGCTTCTTGACGAATTTTCCCCAATTCACCCGTAGCTGATTCCCGCGCCGAGGCCACTTCATCGGCGTAGGCTTGTTTGGCTTCGTTGAGTTTATCTTGGGTTGCTTTGATTTCAGCAGCCGCTTTTTCGCGGATTGTAGCCACTTCTTTCGACGATTCCAATTGCGCTTTTTGAATTTCTGACGCCGCCCGATTGCGTGCTTCACCGACCGACGCAGCGATTTTATCCATCTCTGCACCCGCTTTTTTCTGACTTTCGGCCACCATATTCGCATACGTCCGCCCTGCTGAATCAATCATTACTTGCGACCGTTGCCGTGCTTCCATAATTTCTTTGGCATAATCGGCTTTTTTTTGCTCTGCTGCTTGTCGAAAAGCGAGCATATCGTCTTGAATTTTCTGTTTTTCCTTACCACCACGCGCTCTTTCATCGGCAATTTCAGCCCGAATACGCTCTTTTGTTATGGCCAATTCACGGCGCAAATCCGCTAATTCTTGGTCGTTCAATTGACTAATATCGGCGCGTCTGACAACAGTCGGTGCGGGTGTCGGTGCAGTATTATTGCCGTTTCCGCTTGGATTTCCACCATTAGAATTGCCTTTATTGCCGCTAGGCGTTGCGGATACTGAGGGGGTCGAACTCGGCGCACCCGTTGGTTTGGCCATGCTCGACGTGGTGTTGACGACTTCATTTTTAACCTTCGTTTTGTCCAAAGTTTGCAAAAAACACGTTGTTAACGACTTAAAATCCCCTTGCGTTTTGTCGGACATCGTGAATTTACGCATTTCGTAGCTCGCTTTACTCAAAATGTAGAATGTATTAATCCCACTTTCAGCGAACCACGACAAGGCCGCGAGGTCAATTTGGAGGTTGTTTTGGAACGTCCGACCGCCCATCACATCACTCATATCCGTAAAGCGGTACGTCTTTCGATTACCGCTGGCATCCACGAAAATCACTTCATCGTCTTGACTAAAATCAACGCCATTTTTGGAGGTCATACGAATACGCAAGCCTTTTTCGTTGTTTGAAATTTCCATCGCATAGGAGTAGTCGCCGCGCACGACGAGCGACATTGTGGCCGAACGCAAGAAGTGCGTCCCATTAAAAACGCGGTTATCGGCGACGAATCCTGCGCAATTTTGGGCAAAAATCGGCGTAATACTGAGGGGGGCTAAAAAACTTAAAAAAATGACGAGCGATAATGCGCGAAAGACAATGCGTTTCATATACATAAGAATTTGAATTTAAATAAAAGCTAGGTGAATTTAAGATTATTTTCCCAAACGCTATTTATAAGTATTTTTATTTTTCAGTACATTATTTTAACGAAATATACCGCTAAATGTCCACTCTTTTTTCAAAAAAACAAATTTTATCGCTTATCATTTCAAATTTATCGTTACTCAATCCGATATATCCGCTTAATTTTGCCCCCAAAAAATCGAATCCATCAATTAAATTTCAAGAATATATCAAGGATTCCACTTTACAATGAATTGGGAATGAACGGTTTACAAATTTTGAATTCTTAATTTTTAATTTTTAATTTCCTGCTTATGTACCAAAAAATAAGAACGGCGATTGTAACCGCACCGCCGATTGTCCGCACCGTTGAATGGTCGAAAAATACGTCGTTTTCAGGTTTTCAAGGCGTTTCAGTAAACAGCGTTGTCCGTTTTTTATACGCCGAAATCCTGATGAATCCGATGATGATGACCCGCGCAAACTCCATTGCGTTTAGCTTTTTCATGTCGTTATTCCCCGCGTTTTTGGTGCTTTTTTCCTTAATTCCCTTCGCAATAGGCATTTTACCTATTGAGAAAAAACAGATATTAGACCTCATTCACGAAGCGATTAGTGAAGTCATGCCGAACGATACAGGCGAAATGTTTTTTAAAGAGATTTCAAAATTTATCAAAACCAAACGAACGGATTTTTTGAGCATCGGTTTTATCCTCTCCATTTTCTTTTCGAGCAACGGTTTGATGGCCTTGATGTCGAGTTTTGAAAAAAATTATCCCGCTTTCAAACGCCGCAAACCCGTTGAAAAACGCCTTCGTGCTATCGCTATGACCTTAATGTTGGGCATTTTGTTGGTAATTACGACGGTTCTAGTAATTTTGGGCAACCAAATTTTCCTTTGGCTTTTCAAATTTTTGGAACTAAGCACGGCTACCGCAACGCTCTTAATCATTCTAAAATGGGTCATCGTTATCGGCTCAATTTACATGGGCATCGCCTTGATTTATCGGTTTGGCATCCCGACTAAGCGGCAACTACACCTGTTTTCGCCAGGGGCTTTGACGGCGGCGGTTTTATCGCTTTTGTCGAGCGTGGTGTTCTCATTTTACGTTGACCATTTTGGCAATTACAACAAAATTTACGGCTCTTTCGTCGCAGGTATTGTCCTTTTGTTGTGGCTACAATTGAACGCGATTATCCTCATTGTTGGCTTTGAACTCAATGCCGCGATTGCCGTAAACCGCGTTTTGGAGGACATTCCGAACGAAGAAATCAAGGGTAAAGTGGAGGATGCGGAGGATTTTGAGAATGTTTTTTAAAAAAGAGACCCCTCAGTATTTTTCCTTCTAACTCGCCTAAAACGTCTATTTTTGCCAAATTTAATAATCCTTTTTTTCAAAACGTCGTCGAGGTTACAAACCTCGACGACGTTGAATATGACATTTTATGAATAAAAGACACTTCTTTAAAACGTCGTCGAGGTTCAAAACCTCGACGACGTTGCGCCTCTCAGTATTAGTCATTTCAACACTTTTTCTCCTTCTTTCCGCTTGCCAAAACGCTCAAAAGTCAAGCAATAGGCTCGTTTTGACACCTACAATCACCGTTGTAAAAGATACGTTTCAACGTATCGAAAATAGAAAAAATGCGGATTTAACGCCCGAAAATATGGTGTTAATCAACGGCGGCTACACGTTTGTTGGCTCAGATTCAAGTGGTTTACAGGTGGAAAATCCACGTTTTTGGCTGCATGTTCAGCCCTTTTTTATGGACATTAGCCCCGTTACAGTGGGTGAATTTAGGGCGTTTATTAGTGCTACAAATTACAAAACCGAAGCAGAAACCTTTGGTAATGCAGCTTTTATAGATGCAACTTCTGACAATGCGTGGATTTTGAAGGAGGGTTGTACATGGCAATTTCCGCAAGGTAAAGACTTTCCAAAAGCTGCCGATAATTTGCCCGTCACGCAAGTCTCGTGGAACGATGCTAATGCCTACGCACGCTGGGCAGGAAAACGCCTCCCGCATGAGCTTGAGTACGAACACGCGGCACGCAATGCCCGCAACGACCAAACTTTGTATTCGATTGGCAACGACCTAAAAACGCCCGATGGCAAGTGGCGCGTCAATATTTGGCAAGGCGCGTTTCCTTATAAAAACCACGTCGAAGATGGCTATAAATTCGCCTCGCCCGTCGGTGTTTTTGGCAAAACAGATATAGGTTTGACCGATATGACAGGCAACGTTTGGCAATGGTGCAGCAATGGTAAATTTGCCTACGCCGACGTCGTAAATGCCTTGAAAACGGGCGAAAAAGTGCCTGAATCAGCCGTTGAATGCGCTCAACGTGGCGGTTCTTTTTTGTGCGAAGCAACTTGGTGTCATGCCTATCGGGTGTCGGGGCGGTCATTTACGTCGCCTGAAACGTCGCTTTTACACACGGGTTTTCGATGCGTTAAAGATTTTTAACGTGACGTTAACGTCGCGCCGCGTCCGTAATTGGACTATTTTTTGCCCCCCTCAGTATAGCGAGTATTTCGCCCCTTTCAGCGAAAATCTAAATATCTCGTGCTTTACATTGTCAATTCTAACATCTAATTCTACTTTTGCCGCATGAAATCGAATTTAGAACTACGCCTCACGAACTCTCTCACGGGCGAGAAAGAAACATTTAAGCCGCTTATCGAAAAGCGGGTCGGTATGTATGTCTGCGGCCCGACGGTTTACAGCGATGTGCATTTGGGCAATTGCCGCACCTTCGTCAATTTTGACTTGATTTATCGCTATTTGCAGCATTTGGGCTACAAAGTACGCTACGTCCGCAACATTACGGACGTCGGACACCTCGAAGGCGACGCCGATACGAACGAAGCGGAAGATAAAATTTCCAAAAAAGCACGTTTGGAACAAGTCGAACCGATGGAAGTAGCGCAACAATATACGGTCGGTTTTCACGATATGATGCGGATTTTGAACACCCTGCCGCCGTCAATCGAGCCGCGTGCAACGGGTCATATTCCCGAACAAATTGAGATGGTCGAACAGATTTTGAGCAATGGTTTGGCCTACGAAGCCAATGGTTCTGTCTATTTTGATGTGCCAAAGTACATTGCCGTCAAAGGCAATTATGGTAAATTATCGGGCCGCGATATTGAAGATTTAAGGGCGGAAACAAGGGATAACCTCAAAAAACAGTCAGAAAAACGCCACAATGCCGATTTTGCGATTTGGATGAAAGCTGCACCCGAACACCTTTTGCACTGGAAATCGCCGTGGTCAGTCGGCTTCCCGGGTTGGCATTTGGAATGCTCAGCGATGAGTCATAAATATTTGGGGGCAGAATTTGACATTCATGGCGGCGGCTATGACTTGAAATTTCCGCACCATGAAAACGAAATTGCTCAAAACGTCGGGGCTTGCAATCACGGCGGGGCAAAGTATTGGCTTCATGCAAATATGTTGTTGTTGAATGGTCGTAAAATGTCGAAATCGGATGGTAACACTATATCACCCGTTCAACTTTTTACGGGTGAATCCGAGCATATTTCAAAGGCTTATACGCCGATGGCTGTGCGTTTTTTCATGCTTCAAGCCCATTATCGTTCAACGCTAGACATCACAGACGACGGTATGTTAGCTGCCGAAAAAGGCTATAAACGCTTGATGGAAACCCGTAAAATCTTACAAACGCTAACGGGTAAATCATTGATTAACACCGATTTAGATAAAGAAGTTACGGATTTAATGACAGCCGCTTACGACGACATGAGCGACGATTTCAACGCACCGAAAGCACTTGGTCGTCTGTTTGAATTGTCATCAAAAATCAATGCGTTGAAAGGTGGACAGCTCGATTTAGGCCAAATTACTGAGGGGTCTCTTTCAGCATTGAAAACAATGTTCGACGATTTTATTTTCAATATTTTTGGCTTAAAAGACGAGACTGTAACGGCAGAAAATGGTGCATCGGCCTTAGAAGGCGTCATGAATTTGGTGATTGACCTCCGCGCTCAGGCCCGTACAAATAAGGATTGGGGAACATCTGATAAAATCCGAGACGGCCTAAAAACGGCGGGTATTCAACTCAAAGACGCCAAAGAAGGGACGACTTGGACGAAGGATTAGATTGGGATATTTTAGGATATCGAGATATTGAATTGATATTTCTAACGAACATATCGCCTTGCAGACGCTTGTTTGCAAGGCGATTTTGCGTAAAATACTGAGAAACCTCTTTTTTTATCAGAAAATGATTGACTGTTCAATTTTAAACGTTATTTTTGTTAAAAATTAGATAAAATGGAATTAGCAATTGCTTCTGTATCAGAACAAAACGTATATGAACAAACCCATACTCTTCCCGAACTTGACGCTGCGGAACGGTATCAAAAAGAACGAAACAAACCGATGCCTAGTAAAAATCACTCGCGTATTCAACGCCGCTTAACAGTCGTTTTAGATAAATTGTTGGGCGATGAATTTGACATTTATCCAGAATTTGAAATTGAGCTTTTGGGTAAAAAATCTGTTCCCGATTTGTCTATTTTACCCATTGAACTGCCTGATTGGGAACACGATGTCGTGCGTGGAAAAGATGCGCCAATTTTGACCATTGAAATTTTGTCGCCTAAACAAGCTTTGGGAACGTTATCGAAAAAAATTCGAGATATTTATTTTCCTGCTGGTGTCAAATCATCGTGGATTGTGATGCCCGATTTGAAAAGCATTACGATTATGCACCCAAATGGCGTAATAAAAACGTTCAATCAAGGTATTTTGACCGATTCGGCACTTGGTTTAGAAACGAACTTAGCCGACATTTTCAAATAAAAACGACATGACGCGCTTAAATTGACGCGCTTACAACACAAAATCGCCTTACGAACGCGCGTTTGCAAGGCGATTTTGTGTAAAATACTGAGGGGCCTCTTTTTTTTGACGTAAGTTTTTTTAACCAAGTATTCTCTACTCCGTAAATGTTAAATTAGCATTTTGCAACGATAAATGACACGTTTTACTTGGTGAAATGACGTTTTACCAACACTTTTACGCCTGTCTGAATTGTTTAAATGATTGGCGAGTGGTAATTCACTTGCAACGCTTTACTCACATATTCATCATTCATCATTCATCATTCATCATTCATCATTCATTATTATTACAAACGTATAATTTCTATTCATCAACTAAAACAAGCACCTATGAGAAGCACATTCACCCTTCTTTTTGTTCTATTTATTGGCGCAACGACGACTTTTGCCCAAGCACTCCCTTCACAAGTTGACCAAAGCCGCAACAGTTGCAGCGACTATCTAAAAGTCAAAAAGGGCATGGACGATATGGTCAAATCCATTGAAGAGGAATACGCAAAGTATCCAAAATTTTTGGTAAAATTTAGAAAAGCGCAGGAAATTTGGGCCACCTACCGCGATGCTCAAATCGAAATGATTTTCCCCGAAGCCGACAAAGCACAATACGGGGTATTTTACCCAACCTGTCGGTGCAATTGGCTCGTCGAATTTACGAACGACCGCCTTGATTTTTTGGTCAAATTCGTTTCAAATACCTACGATGTTGAGCCTTGCGGCGGGGCCGTTAACTCCAAGAAACGGAAAAGTTTCACGACTTTCAACCTCATGGAAAACTAAAACGATGTCCTTTTTTGTCATTCAGAAGGAATCTCCATCCTCTGCGTTTACTTATAGCTAGAGAATAGAGACGTCTTCTGAATGACAAAAAAGGACACTTTATTTTTGGTTTGACAATTCCTTTAGCTTAGTATATTCACTTTTGCACACACAATTTGCCGTTGCTGATTCGTTGGTAACGGCATTTTTTTGAATTAAAAATTAAGAATTAAAAA
>JAYSRS010000604.1:0-8715 GCA_043720935.1 Saprospiraceae bacterium | reverse complement strand
TTTTGAAAAAAATCGTAGATTTTTTTCAAAAAATAGCGTCGCCCCTAAGAAAAACCCTCCGCACGCCTTTCGAGCAAAGCGAGAAACAGTGCGTCATAAGTGATTTTGTTAAAACAAATTATTTTGTAGGGTTTCAAAAGGATTTTAAATAACGCGCCTTGTAGAATCTGTGTTAATCCGTGTAATCTGTGGATAAAATAGGTATAAAAAAAGCGTTAAAGCAGCACTAAACGATTGATTATCTGTTTATTACGCTTTAACGCTTTTTTTTGTGAGAAACGTTGTCGGGTTAAAAACCTCGTCGAGGTTTTTAACCTCGACGAGGTTGAACTGACTGAAATTAATCAACAACTGTCACTTTCAACATATTTGTCCGCAAACGGCGGTGCAACGGCATCGAACCCGTATTGATGATAATATCGCTCGCTTTTACACGACCTGCTTCCTTCAAAATCGAGATAGTATCGTCAACGGTTTCGTCAGTAGATGTGAATTTATCGTAATAAAAACACTTCACACCCCACACCAAATTGAGTGTCGCCAACATATCTGGGCGACCCGAAAAGATAAAAATTTCGCAACGCGGGCGATAACTCGACACTTTAAACGCGGTATAACCCGACGCCGTGAAGCCGATAATCGCCTTCGCTTTTAGGTCTTCGGCGACTTTTGCGGCGTTCAAACAAATAACATCACTTATGAATGTATTTGATTTTTCGTTCGGTTCTGGCCGACGAAAACGCGCTGGCAAATGCTCGATTTCGCGGATAATGCGCGTCATCGCTTGCACCGTTTCAATCGGATATTTACCCGCCGCCGTTTCCGCACTCAACATCACGGCGTCTGCACCGTCCATCACGGCATTCGCCACGTCCAATACTTCTGCACGGGTCGGCGAAGGAGCTTCAATCATGCTTTCCATCATTTGCGTGGCAACAATAACGGGGCGTGCGCGCTGAATGCACTTTTCGATGATGGTTTTCTGAATAATCGGCAATTTTTCCAAAGGAAATTCCACACCGAGGTCGCCACGGGCTACCATAACGGCATTGGTTTCCTTGATAATTTCGTCGAGATTGTCAATTGCTTCGGGTTTTTCGATTTTCGCACACACGAGGGCAGGGTGATTCGCGGCTTTGATGCGGCGTTTGAGGTCGCGGATGTCTTCGGCACGACGGACGAACGACAAGGCAATCCAGTTGACGGGCTGCGTCAAAACGAATTCGAGGTCAGCCAAATCCTTGGGCGTCAGGCAGGGCAACGAGGTTTTGGTATCGGGCAAGTTCACGCCTTTTTTAGATTTCAACATACCACCATATATAACGCGTAGTTTGACAGTCGAAATATTATCACTTTCAACGACTTCCAAAACGAGTTTACCGTCGTCGAGCAAAATCTTTTCACCCACTTGTACGTCTTTTGCAAAATCTTTATACGACATATAGATTCTGTCCTTGTTGCCGACGCATTCTTCGTTGACAAACGTCAAAATATCGCCTGTTTTGACCAGAATTCCGTCGTTTTCCATCAAACCAACGCGCAATTTTGGCCCTTGCAAATCGGCTAAAATGCTCAAATGCAGACCATACGTTTCGTTAATACGCGTGATGTGTTCCACGACTTTTTGATGGTCTTCGTGCTTGCCGTGCGAGAAATTCAAGCGAAAAACATTGACGCCAGACTTCGCCAATTCGAGCAATTGCGCGTATTGATTACAAGCGGGGCCAACCGTGGCCACGATTTTCGTGTTTTTTTGGTCAGTTACCGACAAAGCGGCTACGGGGTGCGGTGCTTCCATTACTTCAGACATGATTTGACTATTCTTTTTTTAATGACAAAAATTTGACGTGTGTAAATCTTACACGAAGGTAGGTTGACTTTGTTTAAAAAACAAACTTTCTCTCCCTATTTTAAGAACGAATTGTTCGGAAATTTCGTTTCGCAGAATTTTCTAAGGTGTTTTTTGACGATTTATAAAATTTTATTTCTTTTTATGGACACTGATTGAACTTATACGACTGATTTATGGCTCATTTTTTTAGTTACCACATTTACGAAATCTTGAAAGTTGCGTAAATCTCTTTAAATCAACATTTTACAAATGAAATATTTAAGGAAGTTTTTTATTACCGCTAAAATTGTCAAAGAGCCAAATATTTCAAACAACTAATTGAAAAATGAGACAAATTCAAAAAAACAATTGTTTAGCATTTAGCGACAATTAAATAATTTTCGGTTTTGATACCCCCTCAGTATTTTGCCGTTTTTTATGCGTTTTGGGCGTAAAAAACGGCATTTTCATTTTACGTTGTGCCAACCAAATACACCTTTTACACCTATGTTTACATTCTTTTATACATTTTTTAAGTCTTATTCTAGCAAATGGGGCTAATTTTGGGACATTTCTAAGAATAAAATTAATCATAAATGACAAAGTTGAATGTATATTCACAAATTGTCTCACTGTTATTGCTCTTCGTTTTTATTACGGCTTGTAATGGGCAAAAAAAACCGTCGGCATCAGAAAATGGTCAAAAAACGACCGAATCCACGGCTTTTTCCTTGAAAAAGAATGAACAATTGGATACTTCGCAACTTTCCGAGTACGTCGTAGAAATATTTGAGGACTCGAAAGGGCATCTGTGGTTTGGCACGGTGACAGACGGTGCAGTGCGCTTTGATGGAAAAACGCTCACCTATTTTTCTACAAAAAATGGCTTGTGCGACGATACCGTTACGGGTATTGCCGAGGATAAAGAAGGCAATATGTGGTTTGGTACGCATAATGGCATTTCAAAATATGATGGAAAAACATTCACCACATTTGCTGAAACGACGGGGCGGATTTCAGGTTGCAAAATCTTGATTGATAGAAAAGGTCAAATTTGGGCGGGTTCGACCGAGGGGGCTTTTCGGTTCAACGGCAGGTCTTTTTCGAGATTCAAAATTCCAAATCCTATTATTGACAATCCGTCCCGTAAAATGGTAGGGGGCAAAATTTGGGGACTTATGGAAGACAAAAATGGCCATATTTGGTTTGCTAGAGATGGTTTTGGGACTTGCAAATTTGATGGCACAAGCTTTACGCATTTTACCCAAAAAGACGGTCTTTGTAGCAACAATGTAAGCGAAATAGTTGAAGATAAGCGAGGAAATATCTGGTTTGCGTGTCTGTCTTCTGACCTACCTAAACCCATTAAATCGGGCGGTGTGTGCCGATATGATGGTCAAACCTTCACGAAATATCCCCAAATGGAAGGGCTTAGTAAAAATGATATTTACAGTATTTACGTCGATAAAAAAGGCAAAATTTGGATGGGTGCGACGGGGCTTGGGTTGTATCAATACGATGGGACATCTTTCAAGTTTTATAAAGGTACAGACCGTATGGATTTGACTTGGAGCATGGGTATTCAGAGCATTTTTGAAGACAGCAAAGGAACGCTTTGGTTCGGTTTTTCGGGTGGGCTTTTTAGGTTTAATGGTACTAAAATTACAAATATGTCTAAGGCAAAGTTATTGGAAAACCTAAAATACTGAGGGGCCTACTACTATACATGGGCCACTGATTTGGCTGGTACGACTGATTTACACTGATTTACACTGATTTACACTGATTTACACTGATTTTTTTCTAGGAAATCATAAAAAAAATCAGCGTAAATCAGTCATATCAGCCAAATCAGTGGCCCATTGCGTAACATCAGTAAGTAAGCATAAAAAACAAAACCCTTTAAAAGCCGAAACTTTTAAAGGGTTTTATTTTTAGTCAAATTTGAAATCTGAAATTTCTTATGCCATCACTGCTTCGCCGTACAATTCCTCACGCAACGCCTTGATGCGGCTGCTGTGAATGTACTCGCCATAAGTCATTAATTGATCAATCATGCCGTTTGCCGTCATTTCGATGATGCGGTTCGCCACGGTGTCTAAAATCTGATAGTCATGGCTGCAAAACAACATATTTCCAGGAAAATCGCGCATGCCGTTGTTCAAAGCCGTGATACTTTCCAAGTCTAAATGGTTCGTCGGCTCGTCTAAAACCAAGAAATTAGGGTTGGCCAACATCGTTTTCGACATCATACAACGCACTTTTTCACCACCTGACAAAACGCTCGAATTTTTGAAAACTTCTTCCCCACTGAACAGCATCCGACCCAAAAATCCACGAATAAACGACTCGTCTTTTTCCTTTGAGAACTGACGCAACCAATCCACCAAATTCATATCGTGTTCGCCGCTAAAAAATTCGGTATTGTCGTTCGGCAAGTACATTGAAGAAATCGTTTGACCGAAAGAAATCGTCCCTTCGTAATTTTTATCCCGTCCGCCAACGATGTCAAAAAACGCCGTTGTGGCGTTCGCATTTTTGCACACCAAAGCGATTTTTTCACCTTTATTGAAGCGGAAAGAGATATTTTGGAACAAATACTCGCCATTTTCAGCGCGTTTCGACAAATTGTTGCATTCAAAAATAACGTCTCCTGGCTCGCGTTCGGGTTTGAAATTAATGAACGGATAACGGCGACTCGACGGACGCATGTCTTCCAAATTGAGTTTGTCCAACGCTTTCTTACGGCTTGTCGCTTGTTTCGATTTCGACGCATTCGCCGAGAAACGAGCGATAAAATCCATCATTTCGGCGCGCTTTTGCTCCGTTTTCTTGTTTTTATCGGCCATCTGACGCGACAACAATTGACTTGTTTCGTACCAGAACGTATAGTTACCTGTGTACATACGAATCTTGTTGAAATCAACGTCAACAACGTGCGTACAGACCATGTCCAAAAAGTGACGGTCGTGGGAAACAACGATGACCAAATTTTCGTAATCGGCCAAGAAATCGCAGAGCCATTCGGTTGTTTCGGCATCCAAGTCGTTTGTCGGTTCGTCCATCAACAAAATGTCGGGACTGCCGAACAAGGCTTGCGCCAAAAGCACCTTAATTTTGTCTTTTCCACTCAATTCACGCACAAAACTGTCGTGTAAAGATTCTGTTATGCCCAAATTCGACAACAATTCAGCCGCATCGCTTTCAGCCATCCAGCCGTTCATTTCGCCAAATTCACCTTCCAACTCTGCCGCCCGCATAGATTCTTCTTCGGTAGCGTTCGGGTTGTCGTATATGGCATTTTTTTCAATCATAATGTCGTACAAACGACGATGACCCATCATGACGGTATCTAACACGGTATTATCGTCAAAAGCGAAGTGATTTTGCGACAATACCGCCATACGGTTGCCTCTTTCAATGTCAACACTGCCCCGATTCGGTTCAATATCGCCTTGCAAAATTTTCAAAAACGTGGACTTGCCCGCACCGTTTGCGCCAATAACGCCGTAGCAATTGCCCTTGACAAATTTAAGATTTACTTCATCGAAAAGTACGCGCTTGCCAAATTGCAAGGCAACATTACTGACTGTCAACATATTATAAACAGGAATTTATTGAAATATTATTAGAAAAGTAGCTTTCAGCGTCAAAAAATCGCCGAAGAGGGCGCAAAGATACGCATAATATTTGGCGAGAGAAATGAATTTGAGTGTCTTTTTATTTGATTGCTTCATATTCTGTATATTCAATGTTTGTTGATTGATTCTTTTTTTGTTGTTTTTCCCAAAGCAAAATAACAAGGTCGGCCAATTGTTCTGAATTAAAATATTTCCTAACAGTGGCCGTTTCAAAGGGTAAACCACGGTCTAAAAAACGATGCAATGCCTCTAAGGCCAATTGTCGGCGTGTCGTATCGTCATTGTCGTTAAGACGAAGTTTGGCTATATTTTCTTTTTGATGCAACATACCAGAAGCGTTTAAATTTTGACAAAAATACACTTTTTCTGTCAAAATACTGAGGGGGTCTTTTTTTTCTAAAATTGCGCTTACTTTTACTTAGAAATTCATGGATTTAATTTCCATATACCTAAAACATCTTTTCAACGTTAGACAATTTTAAAAATTAGACAATATAAAAAATGAAAAAAAAGCCTTTGCTTATTCTACTAATAGTATCAATTATCACCATGTCTTTACCCGCCTGCAAGACCAAAGAAGGTTGCGACACAAGCGGTTACAGGTCGCGCATGGACGGCAAAAGAACCAAACATGGTAAATCTAATTTATTCGATAAATCCACGCGGCGGCGGATGAATTAGAGGATGTCGGAGATGGGATTTCGGGTTTCGGAGAGTGTCAGTCTCTCAAACATCATTGAGGTTTTAGACCTCGACGACGTTAAAATCTTTAAAATCTGAAATAAAAAACTAAAAAACGGTGCGAATTTGAGGGCATTGCCTCAAATTCGCGCCGTTTTTATTTGAGATTGGGACTACTGTTTAAGAAATTTTTAAAATTTCGTAAACGCCACGTCGTACTATTACTCCTTGAAATCTGGAATTTGAAATTTGAAATTTTTTATATGAATACAACAAAACGGGCTTATTTGGAACTGCACATTGCAGTTTTGCTCTTTGGATTTACGGCGATTCTCGGCAATCTGATTCAATTGTCGGCGGTTGTTTTGGTGTGGTGGCGGGTGCTTTTGGCGTCTCTTTTTTTTCTATTGTTCACCAAAGCGGCGGCGCAAATTCGCTTGATTCCACGGCGTTTTTTTTGGCAATTTGTCGGTATTGGCTGCCTTGTAACCTTGCATTGGCTCACATTTTATGAGGCAATTAAGCTCTCAAACGCGTCAGTTGCCTTGATTTGTTTGGCCACAACGTCCTTTCAATCGTCAATTTTAGAGCCGCTTATGACGCGGCAACCTATCAAATGGTTTGAAGTGGCCGTCGGCATCATCATCGTTCCTGCGATGGCGTTCATTGCGAGCGATTTGCCAAGCAATATGACGGCAGGTTTACTATGTGGCCTCATCTCGTCGGTCTTGGTGGTTGTTTTTTCAATATTAAACAAAAGAATTATTGATGAAGCCGACCCCCTCAGTATTTCGCTCTTGGAAATGGGCAGCGCATCCGTTTTTTTGACGCTTTTTCTACCGATTTACTTCTATATTGACAAAACAGCCGTGTTAATGCCATCGCCAAGCGATTGGATTTATTTGCTCGTTTTAACCATTTTTTGTACCAATATTGGCTATTTATTGGCCACAAGGTCACTCAAACACTTGTCCGCGTTCGCCACAAATTTGACGGTCAACCTCGAACCGATTTATGGAATTGTCTTAGCCGTTTTGATTTTGAAGGAAAATAAAGCCTTACCGCCGTCTTTTTACATCGGTTCAGCAACGATTTTATTGGCCGTTTTGAGCTACCCTTTTCTGAAAAAAAGGTTCGATAGTTAGTTTTTCTCACAGAGTTCACAGAGAACAGCAATTTCCGCTTTGGGATTTTAGGTTGCGGCGTAGCTGCAAAATCTCGGTAATACCAAGCATACGAAGCCGATTTTCCCTCAGTGTAACCGCAAAACTGCTTGTTTCGCGGTTACACCGCGTAAAAAAGTGGTGGAAAGTCTAAATATTACCAAGATTTAGCAGCTACGCCGCCGTGAAAATTCCAAAGCGGAAATTGCTGCACAGAGAGCAAAGAGCTTTTTAAAGTATTGATAATGAATATTTGACGCTTTTTTTAATTGTATTTTACAACTTACAACTTATCACTTACAACTTATCACTCATCACTTACAACTTTTCACTTATGCGTGTAGTCATACAACGGGTGCGCGAAGCCTCCGTGACGATTGAAGGCGCCGTAAAATCCCAAATTACTGAGGGGGTACTTATTCTGGTCGGCGTCGAAGATTTGGACACCGCTGACGACATCAATTGGTTGGCTGCCAAAATCGTCAACCTTCGCATTTTTGGCGACGCCGCAGGTTTGATGAACCGTTCGGTAGTTGACGTGGGCGGCTCGATGCTCGTCGTGAGTCAATTTACGTTGCATGCTTCGACGAAAAAAGGCAATCGGCCATCATTTTTACGCGCCGCAAAACCCGATTTTGCCGTGCCGATGTATGAGCAATTTGTTGAAACCTTGAAAAATTTATCGAATTTAACCGTCGTTACGGGCGAATTTGGAGCCGATATGAAGGTCGCCTTATTAAATGACGGGCCGGTGACAATTATAATGGATTCAAAAAATCGAGAATAGCAAGAAAATTAAAAATTAAAAATTAAGAATTAAGACTAAATAAGTGCTTGATAATCAAATAATTGCAAAAAATATTTTGAATTGCCAAGTCCTATTTTAGTCATGCCTAATTTTAAATTCTTAATTTTTAGTTTTTAATTCAATTAAACGTTGACTGAAAAAGGACATCGAAACGTCAGCAGAAACAGTTACCTTTGCGGCATCAATTTTTTACTTTTACACTTTAAAATTTGAAAGATATGACACCACTTTTTTTGATATTTGGCTTGGGTGGACAAGAAATGTTTCTTGTTTTCGCCGTCGTCCTTTTGCTTTTCGGAGGCAATAAAATTCCCGAACTCATGCGCGGCATCGGCAAAGGCATTCGTGAATTTAACAGTGCGAAAGCCAATGTTGAAGACGAATTGCGTAAAGGTATGGAGGACGATAAAAAAAAAGCCTAACATAAATACGCTTTTGGCTTCGTTCACATCAACACCTTAAAGGCAGCAAACTTATGCGGTTTGCTGCCTTTTTATTTGATAAGGAATGCGAAATAAATAAAAGCGTATTTTCATACACACTGTTTTTCGCTGCGCGAAAAAGGCGTGCGTGGAGAAAATCTATCGGAGG
>JAYSRS010000603.1:0-8724 GCA_043720935.1 Saprospiraceae bacterium | reverse complement strand
TTTGCCGCAAAAACACCATTTTTTACTTAAAAATTGGTTTGCGACATAAAACCGATAATTCCGAATAAATATTGAATAATGATAAAAAATAGCTTTTTTCTAGTAATAATAAGCCTTTTTACTTGCAATAATGCGACGGACAATAGTGCCGTCTCAAAGGAATTGGCCTTGATTGACCGATTAAAACGGTTGGACAGACCAATGCCTAAACCTAAAATGGAAGATTGGCTTTTTGAACATAAAGAAGCGGGGCAAACGTTTGAACAGTATCAAAAAGCGTCGCCTGTGATGCCAAATGATACACAAAATTGCCTTTATATTCAGCCGATTGGCGTTTTTACTGAGGGGGAGTCAAAAATCATTGATTACACGGCGAACTATATTTCTACGTTTTTTAACTTGAAAACCGTCGTTTTGACGCCGATTAGTGATAAGAGCATACCCGCTAAACACCGCCGTATGAATGCGGGAACGGAGCAATTGCAAACCACCTATATTTTGGACAGCCTTTTAAATGGTGTGCCTAAAAACGCGCTTGCCACAATGGCGATTACCGAGAAAGATTTATACCCTTCGGCGTCTTGGAATTTTGTCTTCGGCATCGCTTATACGCATAAAAAAAGAGCCGTTTCGTCGCTTTTTCGCTATAAAATGGACGATTATGGGCAATTAAACGAAACGGTGTGTTTGGAACGGTTGATAAAAACATCGGCGCATGAAATCACTCATACGTTCACGTGCTTGCATTGCATACACGCGCAATGCGTTATGAACGGCAGCAATAATATGCCTGAATCAGACGCTACGCCGAACGCTTTGTGTAGCGATTGTTTGAAGAAATTGTCTTTGAATTTAGGGTTTGACAATCGGAAAAGGTTGACTGATTTGAAGGCGTTTTATCAGCAACATGGTTTGATGCGGGATTATAAAACGGCGGCAGCATCGCTTGATTTGATGCGTTGATTTTCTAAAAAAAAACGTTATTCGCTGCGGAATGTCACTAAAAAAGTGACATTCCGCAGCGAATAACGTTTTTTAGAACACACACACAAATGCTTGATTGTAGTTACGTGAAAAAATACGTAAATTTGCCTTAAGAATGTGAAATAAATAAAAGCACATTTTTTTTCTAAACACATAGAGACATAGAACACATAGTTTTTCTTTCAAGATGATTGCTTTAAAGCATTTTACGTATAAAGTCTATGTGTCCTATGTCTCTGTGTGTTTCATAATAAAATCGCGCTTTTATTTATTTTGTGTTTCTTATTTGTAAAACGTATCAAACATATTTGAAAAATGGTCAAACATAACCCACATTTCTCCCACGATTGGGACGACGCTTCTGTGCTACTCCCCGAGTCACTCCTTTTCTCTCTCTCTTTTCCGCCCGAAAGTCCAAGAATGCCTGACAGTCGTATTTGGGTCGCTTCGCAATGGATGCGGAGCGAAGAATGGCGCGGCAAGGAAATCGTTTTAGAACGCCCTCGACGGGTCATTGGCATTATGCGCCCTTCGGAAATAAGCGACATGAAGGCTGTTGAGTTTAAAGATAGGTCGGGTAAATCAGCCGATACGGCGTCTCAACAAGCATTGTCAGACCTTATATTTCCGCCGCGTGGTTGGATGGCAGATACCCTCGTGGAACGCAGTATGATGCTCTTGGGGGCGAGAGAAGCGACGGGCAAAGTATTGGTTGGTGGCTTGGGACTGGGTATTTATCCGCAATTAACGGTGCTTTTGAAGCGGCCTGTATCGAGCATAACGATTGTGGAAACGCATCCCGATGTTATTCGTTTGGTCGAGCCTGTTGTGTCGAAATTTGCACAATCTCACGGCGTGCCTTTAAGAATTTTGCCCGATACCATCGAAAATTTCATGGAAACGACCGATGAACGCTTCGATACGATTTATCTGGACACATGGGGCGATATTCACTACAAATTTCTGGGTTACATCAATCATTTGGTTGCTTTGGCGTCTAAAATTGCTACGCCACAAGGCAAAATACAGTGTTGGGGCTATAATTTTATGTACAAAGAATTTCTTAAAGTGGCCGTTCATGTGGAACAAAATCCGTCGCAAATGGGCCAATTTCCGACTCAGGACAATCCCTGTTTGAAAGCCTATTTCGATTGGCGAAAAGGGCAAAAAACGAAGCCTAGTCTCAACGCAGTACGTTTTAAAGCGGCAGAATTTGCCGTGGACACAACAGATGCCACACCGCTCAACTTATTTATTGACGTCTCCAATTCACCTGCTTTCAATCGGATGAACAATTTGGGCGGCTGAATTTTGCCTAAAAACAATTTGTCCCATTTCTTTTTCAAAAAATAGACCCCCTCAGTATAAAGCAAAAAATCCCTGTAAAACAGCGCGTTTTACAGGGATTTTTGCTTTATACTGAGGGGGTAGAAGTAGGTAGTCATAAGTAAACGCTACTTTTTTGTCGGTGCAGCGCACCTTAATATTTCGGCGCGCTGCACCCTTAATAGAGCCTTTTTTATTCGATTTCTACAAATATTACAGTGCGCTGCACCGACAAAAAAAGTAGCGTTTATCTACGCGTTACTACTTACGGGTAACTTCGGAAATCTCAATTACCTCTACTTTTTATCAAAGAACGTTGTCATTGCGAGGAGGCACGGTTGCGAGGCACGAAGCAAAGCAATCTTTAAGTTTTAGCAGAATTTTTAATAAAAGAGTTCTATTTTAGTTTAAAAGAGTGCTAAAATCTTGAAGATTGCTTTGCTTCGTGCCTCGCAACCGTGCCTCCTCGCAATGACGAGTCGTTTTATTAAGATTTGGGAGGAATTTGAGATTCCCGAAGTTACCAGTACTTAAATTCAATTGAAAACGAGATTCAAGTCTAATTCAAAGCCTGATGCCGTGTCTTTGACAATAGTTTTATCGAAAGATTCGGGTTTTGCATTCGGTGTAAACAATATGAGTGATTCTGCGGAAGGGACGACAATCCAAGCAGAAAGAACGCCCGACGGGAAATAAATGTCTTGAATTTTATCAACAAGGTCGTCAAAGGCTTGTTTGGGCGATAAAATTTCGATGGTTAAAAGTGGCGGATTAGTCTGACGAATAATGTCGCGTTGCCAATTTTGTAGGCGTTTGGGGTAAACGCACACATCAGGTACTGCCTTACCTGAAGGCAGGTCTAATGACAATTCAGATAAAATGTCAAATTCTGAATTGTATTTAACTTTCAATTGAAAGCATATTTCAGCTTGCAAATAAGCATGATTGTAGCTAGGCATCGGTTTTCCTCTTTCTGTTTGATAGTGAATGTCTATGTCAGTTACGGTTTCATGAACTGTTGTTTCTTCTTCTTCTTTTAAATACGTTGCAGTTGCCATATTTTCTTTATTTTTCACAAAGATACGCCTAAAAACAAATTTTTCAAATTTTATCCCAAAAGAGGCCCCTCAGTATTTTTACCTTTTTTTAGCATAAAATCAAGCATTTCTTTAATAAAAACTAAAAAAGCGGCCCTCTTTTCAGACGGTCGCTTTTTGTCAATCTTTAATTTTTTTTGTTGTTTAGTTAAAAATCCTGCTAAGTTTACAAAACCTAGCAGGATTGAAAACGTACTATTTAGAATTTAATATTCAAATTAGCATTCAAAACAGTACCCAATTGGCTGAATTGCGAACCATTGTAACCCAAGATGTCATAACGACCGCTAAAGCCTAAGAAACCGCGCAACAATGATTTTGCTGCTGGGTCGTTCAAGATTTTAGCCGCACGAGCTGCCGAAGCCGCTTGTTCTGATGCAACACTTGATACAGATGAAGCCACCAAATCCCATTTTGGAACAATGTTCAACAAGTTATTGATGCTGATTGAGAACGCCACTTTTTCAGTGAATCTGTAACCAATGTTCAAATCTGTTACAACTGCTGGTTTGAAAACCGCTTTGATGTCTTTCATATCGCCACCACCGTTGTCAAAATCACGGAAAGAAGTTGGGCCGAACAAGGTATTGTTCAAGTTAACAACCCATTTGCCAACAACATAGTCAAAACCCAAAATCACTTTGTACTTAGGACGGCTTTCTGTCAACAATGACTTAATTTGGTCATTCAAGATACTTGAACCTGCTGCTTTAATCGCTGCGGGTTCTTGTGGCAAACCAACGATTTCATTATTCAACATATAATTACCCGCCAAGTTGATAGCCAATTTACCTGTACCTACAGCGAGGTTTTTTTGCGACACGATGAAGTCCACACCCGATGTATTTGTTTCGATACCGTTGATGAAGAATTGAATACTTCTTACACCCGCCGCTTGCAAAATGCCATACAATTGGCTTGTTTGGTCGCTCGACTCAATAGAAGAACTGTAAACGATACGGTCTTTTACGTTGATATTGTAGTAATCCAAAGTCACGCTCAAATCTTTTGTAGGATTTAAACCAAGACCCAAACTGATATTTGTAGATTTTTCAGGACGCAACGTTGGGATACCCAATGCTTTTGCCTGTGAACTGCGGTTGTTGAACAAACCTGATGTTGTAATCGTACCACCTGCGAAAGATGCTTGGATAGACTGCGCGTAGATTTGGTGTAAAGACGGTGCGCGGAAACCCGTTGAGTAAGAACCGCGAATCGTTACTTTATCTTCTGCCAATTTATAACGTGTTGACAATTTACCAACGGTTGCTGTACCAAAATCACTGTACTTTTCAGCACGCAATGTACCGTTAATCAAGAAATCTTTGCTGATGTCGTAGCTTGCGTCAACGTAAGCACCCAAGTTGAAACGTGAGTTTGAACCCGCGTTTACAGCGTCAATACCGGGGAATGAGTTTGAACCTTGACCTTTGTACGAAGCCGTGTCACCTGCAACGATTGTGTACGTTTCAGAACGGGCTTCTGCACCAAAAGCGATGCTGAATTCATCTGTAATTGATTTTGACACGTCTAAGTTACCAACTAAGTGATTGAAACCGAAGCCACCTGGCTTGAAACGCGTCGGGCTTGCTTTGCCAAAAGAACGGTTTACTGTGTTGTCAACCGTGTAAGCCTGCGTGTTACCGCCCGTCGTCAAACTCAAATCACTTTTCCAACCGTTCACTTCGTTAGTTGCGCCGATTGTGGCATTGTAATCCAACAAGTCACCTTCAAATGAAGGCATATAACCGATATAACCTTTGTAAAGGTCAATACCGTCCGACGCAAACGCCAATTGAGAGGCGTCTGTAATGTAGTTTTTCCCGTTGTTGTCGGTTGATTTGTGCAACAAACCACGGTCTTGACGCCAGTAAGGCGTACGGAAATTGGCATTTGATAGCACGTGCTTAGAGACGATTGCCGCGTTAGCATACAACATACCCGTTTCGCCGAAAGACGTACCTGCATTGATTAAGAATTTTGCGGAAGTGATTTCACCTGTACCGTTTAAATTGCCACCAGTTGGATAATCTTTCAAATAATTGACGATAATCGAGTTAGCAGGATTGGTGTTTGGCTTTGAAGGGTCGCCGAATGTTGCGATTTCAGTAGGCACATCAATCGTTCCAGAACGAATGGCATTACCTTGTTGGTTGAAGCCCAAAGTGTAGTTCACAAAACCTTTTGAACCGATATTGCCACCGCTGTTCAACGAGATGCCGTAAGTTGTACCATCGCCTTTAGCTGTTGCACCTGTGTTCACATTCAAAGACGTGTAGTCGTATTTGTCCTTCAAAATGAAGTTCATAACGCCCGCAATCGCATCCGAACCGTATTGTGCAGATGCACCGTCACGGAGGATTTCAACGCGTTTGACCGCTTCCATCGGGATAGCGGACACGTCAACGCCTGTTTCACCACGACCTGGCGAGAACTGAACATACAACAACGAACTCAAGTTTTTACGCTTGCCGTTAATCAAAATCAAGGTACGGCTAGGGCCCATGTTCCGAATTTCGTAAGGGTCGAGCAACGTTGTTGCGTCATTTACGGGCGTATTGACCGTGTTGAATGAAGGCACACGGTATTGCAAGGCTTGATCCATCCGCATTTGACCCGTTGATGCCAAGTCTTTCGACGACAAAATGTCAATCGGAAGCGGCGTGTCCGTCAAAACGCGTTTGGCGTTGCGGCTACCTGTTGAGACCACGACCGTTTCAAGTTCGTTGTCCGAACTAGCCAAAACCATGTCCAAAACACCTGAAGCAGGAATTGCTGCATCTGTGGTTTTGAAACCAACAAAAGAAAGCGTTACAGTTGTTGCTGTTGCAGGTGCTTTAAGGCTAAATTGCCCGTTTGCATCCGTCACTGCACCTGTTGCTGTGCCTTTAACAACAACACTCACACCGGGAAGCGGCGCGCCGTTGCTTTCTGTAATCGTACCCGAAACAGTCTTAGTTTGGGCATAGGCAGATGACACTACGAAAAGTAGCATTGCCACGATTTGGAGAACTTTTTTCATTCTAAATAGATGATTGATTTTTAAAAAAATGGATTTCATACACTTATTAAAATACTACAATAGTCAAGTTGGGAAGGACTTCATAACGTGAAGCTGCATATAAGTTTGTTCTATTCGGATTCACAGGATTTGCTCTTATGGCGCAAAAATATTAACAAAACCTTAAAGCAAAGAATTTTATTCTACCTAATTTAGGTTAGACCGATTTTTGTAGATTGCCATAATCGAAAAAAACTTTTAACCTAATTCTTTTTTAACTATTTTTTAGGCCATGTGTATGTGTATGCACCCACACATGATACGGCCCGCACATGATACATACGGCCGTATGTATCTACGTTGCTCATTAAATTTTAAAAAAAACGGGATTGGCCAATTTAAAATTTAAAAAATAGCTATGTTTGCGCCGCGTTAACCTATAAATCATAAGCCTTGTTTACATTACTAACATCAAAATTAGAAAATGCTTAGATATGTCGTTTTTATGTCTTTCCACAAGACAATTTCCCTTTTTACTTCTTTTTTCGTATTAAATTCCTTTTTTATCTACGCTCAAACCAATGCTACTAATTACCAACGGCTCGATGATAATCAGCAGACCAAAACGGCGGCGATTGAAGAATTGAACAACCGTTATAAGTTGATTTTGAAGCAATTACCTTCGGATTACAAGGACGAGTACAAGGAATTGTATGAAGAAATGCAAGACGAAAAGCGCAAAACGATTGAAAATGATGCGTATTCATTCAACGATGCGCTTCAAAATTATTTCAACGTTGTTTTAGCCGAAATAAAACGGGGCAATCCGTCGCTTCCGATTGATAAAATACCGTTTTACGTGTCGAGAGATTATTCGCCAAATGCAGTGACGTCGCTCGACGGGTCAATTGCGTTTAATTTGGCTTTGTTGGCCAATTGCAAAAATGAAAGCCAAGTCGCTTTTGTTATTTGCCATGAGTTGGCCCACCATCAATCTAAGCATCCTGCACGTTCCGTAAAGAAAATGTTTGATGTGTTGTATTCCAAGAAAAGTCAGAAAGAATTGAAGCAAATCGCTCGTTCTGAATACAATACGTATGAAAAAGCGGAAGAATATCTTAAAAATGCCGTCTATGACAGCCGCCGACACGGACGCGAGTACGAGGAGCAAGCGGATTCTTTGGCGGTCATTTTTATGTCGAACACACGTTATAATGCAGCCGAATCGGCGGGTTGTTTGATGATGCTTGACCAAATTGATTCCGTTCTTTTTACCCCCAATTTCGATTTAGCCACAATTTTTTCGACCCCTCAGTATCCTTTCAAAAAAAGTTGGATTGAAGAAGAAGAAACGATGTTTGGGAGCGGAAAACGTGTTTTTGATGGCCAATTGGATAAAGATTCCTTGAAAACACATCCTTCTTGCCAAAAACGAGCGATTTTAGCGACAAATTTAGCCAAGGCGTCGGCAACAAAATCAGCAACTAACAATCCACAAACGGACGCTTTATTCAGTTCGATTCAACAAAAAGCGGAATTTGAAACGCTCATTGCGGCTTACGATTTCGACAACGTAGATTATGCCTTGTTTCAAACCCTCAAATCGCTGCAAAATCAGCCGAATAATATTTTTCTAAATGCCTACGTCGGCCACTGTTTGAACGCCGTTTACGATGGCCAAAAGACGCATAAGTTGTCCAAAATTGTCTCCGTTGCTTCGAAAAACAAACCGAAAAAGTACCAAGCATTTCTGCGTTTTTTGAATACGATGTCGCTGCCTGAAATTGCTACAGTTAATTACAATTTCCTTCAAAAACAAGATAAAAACTATCAAAAAGACGAGTTTTTCCTTTATACGCTCTTGGTGTCGGCCCAAAATGCGAACAAAAATAACGACGTAGAAACGTATAAAGACTTGTATTTAACGATGTTTCCGAAGGGGAGTCATTATGATATTGTGTCAAAAATGTAAGAATAGCACCCCCTCAGTATTTACGGTGTTTTACACTCATTTTTGCGAAATTATCGGTTTTCTATCGCATTTTAAAGTCATTGCGTATTCCCGATAGAGTCGAGCGTTGATTCGTTATATTGTAAATGCGGCGTAGCTGCACAATCTCGGTAATGCTCAATGCAACAACGACTTTTACCATGCGGTGCAACCGCGAAACAGCACGTTTAGCGGTTACACCGCATAAAAAAAGTTGAGCTTCGGGCAATATTACCGAGATTTTGCAGCTACGCCGCAATCAGACCCACGAATATAACTTATCAACGCTCGATTCTAAAAGAGTTGAACTTGTTTGTAATTCATTG
>JAYSRS010000602.1:0-8745 GCA_043720935.1 Saprospiraceae bacterium | reverse complement strand
CAACTTAAAAGTTGGGGTTAGTCATAAAAGTAAAAACTATCTATCTATTTCATTTTAAATATTTTACACAGTAAAAAATATTGCTGCACAGTAGTTTATTTGATACGAGAAAATAGTAACAAATAAATATTTAAACGCTTGATTTTCAACAATATACGTTATTAAACCGACATGATTTTCACCGCACCTCGCACTATGAAAACGGATTATTTAAAAGTCATTTTTTTCAAACGCTTATCGAAATATACCGATAATACTGCGCTCATCAACAATACGTTCGATGATTTGCTCAACGACTACAACGCCGAGCAAAGGCATTATCACGACCTCGCTCACATTGGCAATTTGCTTGTTTTGTTTGAAGAGAACAGGTTTCGCATCCGCGATGAAGACGCCGTTTTTTTTGCTATTTGGTTTCACGATGCCATTTACAACACATGGAAAAGCAATAATGAAGAAAAAAGTGCCGATTTTGCCCATGAAGTCCTCCGTCAAACGTCAATGCCGACTGAACAGATTGACAAAATCGTGGATTACATCCATGCGACTAAAACGCACGTTTCGGACGGCGATACTGACCTAGATTTGTTCTTAGATTTTGATTTGTCTATTTTAGGTGCGGAAGACGGAATTTATGATGTATATAGCCGTCAAATCCGCGAAGAATTTCATTCTTTTCCCAATTTTATCTACAATCGAGGCCGTAAAAAAGCCATGCGGACGCTCATGGAAAAAGGATATATCTATAAAACAGATGAATTTAGACGGCTTTACGAAGCAAAAGCTAGACAAAATATTCAACGAGAACTAGACACCCTCTAAAAGTCATGACGTTTAAAGAAACAAAAAAAGTCCCGTGCCAACATGACACGAGACTTCATCAAAAAAACCGATCTAAAACTCAAAACGATATTCTTAAAAGTAATTAGCGAGCGGATAACATTAAATCGGTCGGCGTGGTAAGTAAATGGCTAATTACGATATTAATTTCAAAATTTTACTTCATTTTTCTAGTTGCGGCGTAGCTGCAAAATCTTGGTAATATTTAACTCAAGACTTAATTTTCAAGTGCGGTGTAACCGCTAAACTGCTTGTTTTGCGGTTACACCGCATATAAAAAGTGATTGATTACTCAAATATTACCGAGATTTTGCAGCTACGCCGCAACCCTGAAAGCCAAAGGAAAATAGCGTAAAATTTGAAATCTCCCTTAATTCAAAAGAATCATTTTCCGCACCGCATTGTGCGTCGGTGTTTCCAAACGGTAAAAAATGATGCCAGTTGTATTGATTTCGGCCTTAGAAACTTTTATTTCGTTATAACCTTTCAAATAATTTCCTTCAATCGTTTTCAGTACCCGACCCGAGGCATCGGACAGTATCATTTTAGCTTTTGAGGCTGTCGGTAAATGAAACGCTATCTTGGTTTCTTCATAAAAAGGGTTCGGTTCGTTCTGATAGAGCGTAAAATTAGACCCCTCAGTATTTAGCCCTTTGAAAGTTAATTTTACGTCCATTGTTTCGCCTTTGGCATCAAAACCTTCGGCAATTGTCAAATTTGACCCCACAATCAAGGCATCGTGCAAAGCAATTGCGGTTTTGGAACGAATAATAAAACTCACAATTTCGGCTGATTTACCCGTAAAATTGCCGTTCCAACTCATTGTTAAGGCATTTTTGAAACGACCAAAATTAGATTCGCTCATGTCGGGCAAATTGCCGTTCAAGACCTTCAAAATTTCGACCCCCTCAGTACAATTTAAAGTCAATTGAAAACCTTGCGCGTTGAAATCCGAAGAACGCAACGTGACAATATAATCTTTTCTCGCATCCATTTCTACGTCGTCGGCTTCAAAAACCAAGGCTTTTGTTGCCCCGCGTGTCGTTGCTGTTATGCCCGCCGTCGCATTCGGTGCGCCCGACCACGCATTGCCGCTCACATCGCCGATTTTAACGCCTACAAAATTAGCTTGAGCCGTTGCAGGAATATTTGTTAACCAAACTGATTCAGGAAAATCCTCTGCCAAAGGGTCTTGTGGATTGTCGAAAAGGTAACGTTTGTCAATAAAACGCCATGTTTTGTTGCCCGTAAATTGAGGTAACACCCGTAAAATCACGCGGCGCGTTTGCAACATATCCGTTCCTGATAGCTCGCCGTCGCGGTTTACGTCCCCTGCAATGATGCGGTAAGGCGTCGTAAGTGATTGAATATCAAGGATATGTTTCGACATCAAGGCAATGTCGAGGGTCGTTACGCCATTCAAAGGCCCGTCCGTTCTGTCTGCCCGAAGCGTGTAACTATTGCCCGTCGCTATGCCCGTCGAAAAACTAAAATTACCTGCGCTCGTCGTCGTTGCTGTACCAAGTGTTACGCCGTTTGCGGCGGCTGAAATCACGACATTCGATACATCATTATTTTTATCATTTTTGACATTGCCGCTAATACTCGCCGAAGGCACAGGCGCGCAAGCCGCTAAATTGTCTTGAACCCGCACGGTCACTTCGCAATAATTCGCATTGTTTGCCGCGTCCATCGTCCAAATCCGAACGGGTACAGAAATATTAGCATCAAGGCAATCAAACGTTATTGAATTGGCTAATACTGAGGGGTAGCGATTTGTTGATTGTGACGCCCTTTCTATCGTCAAACGGCTGTTTAGAAAGGCCGTCGGCGTACAATTATCGGCCAAAGTCATAATCAAACTATTCATCGGCACAACGACCCACGCGCCGTTCGTACCTCTCGCTAATTCAGCATTGATATTTTGACAAATTACTGAGGGGACCTTCACATCCACAACTTTGACGGTTTGCGTACCGACAACGGCGTTCCCGCAACGGTCAGACACGCGCCAACCAATTCTGTAAATTTTATCAAAAGGGACATTTTCAAGCAAAACTTGGTTCGTTGTCCCCGTTTTAATAATCGTATTGGTCAAAATATCAGTTGCTGTCCAATAATAATAGACAAAATCCAAATCTTGAACGCGCTCACCAATGCATTGATCGGTTGCGCGAATGCTCAAACGAATGTTGTCTATGCAATCCACGGAGGCACTTTTTATGACCGTATCGGCAGGAAAAGGCACTATCACAGGCGGCGTGTTATCCACGACTTTTATAATTTGAGTGAAGCACATCACGCCATCCGAAAAAGCATCAGGCACGTTGAGCGTTCCCCCTAAATTGTCGGCATCTCTAAACCGTCTTTCCTTCGGATTTGTGCAATTTGGCCGCGTCAACGTCTGCCAAGCGGCCAAATTTTGACTTGCCCAATTCGGATTTCCATGTACATCACCGCATACAGGAACGCCGTAGCACGCGCCCAATTGACTCAAATTTGTATTGTTAGGATTGTATTTGCACCAGTCAATGACTGTAAATTTTCTTAATATTTTATAACACGCGTCAGGCACGGCGGTCAAGGTATCATCCATTACTTCGACCATCAAAACGCCGCAACCATCGTTGATAATGTGGCTGTCTTTGTCGGGGCCGTTGCTCAAAATAGCCGCACGGGCTTGTTCTCTTGTCGGCAAAACGGCAAAACAATTGGCTTCAATATCGTCTGGAAAATCCACGGTAAAGTCGCTTTTCCCCGTTACTTCAATGATTTGTTGGCAACTGTCTTTCAAGCCCATTTTATCGAAAATGACCCATTTCCTAGTAATTAAGCCGATTTTGCAGTTATTTAAGGTTTCTTTTTCGGTATAAATCGTATCTCTAATGCCGCAATTGTCGTAAAATGCCGCACGTTCCAAATCTCTAATATTCAATAAATTGTAGTTTTCACAACTGATAATGCGACGCGGCGGGGCCACGCAAGTCGGGCCGAGTTTATCAATTACGGTCACGTTGACCATACAGTCATTAAAATTTCCAGTCGCATCCCAGACGCGTAAATTGACCATAATTGTGTCCAAAACATCGCAACAAGAGAAATCTATAAAATCGCCAAAATTGGTATTTGCAGAGCCGCACACGCGTAGGCGACGAATTTGTATTTTCTCAACGCCACAATTGTCCGTCGAGCCTCTATCAATTGCGGAAGCAAAAACCCGCGCTGTGCCGTTTGAATTTAAGGTCACGACAACGCCGCCGCAGACAACATTTGGTACAACATTGTCACGGGTTTTAACGCGGAAAGTTTTGGTTAAAGTCATCGTATTGCACGCGTTTCTTGCTGAAAAGCTGATGTCAAAATCGCCTTTTTCGCTAAATTCTACTTCGTACATAGCGGTCGTTTCAAACGTTGCCGCGTTGTATTGCGGATAGCCCGAAAGGAGTCGAACGCGTGAATCATTGGCACTAAAAATTAAGGCAGATTTGACACAACCGTTGTCGCGTCCTTTCAAAATAAACCGCGCTTTTCCGCCACAATTGTAGGAATTACCCGCCGCATACACGTCTTGAATGCCACTACTTGCAAGATTTACGGTCGAATCAATGCCAATTAATTGATTATTCGTTACGTAATATTGCGTAATGACGACAGATACTGAGGGGGCCGCTTGGTCAGTGATATTGATAATTTGTTGGCACGTTTTAGTCGGCATTCCCGCAGAGCAATTGTCATAAATTGTCCATGTCCGAATGAGTTTTTTTGCGCCGCCGCAAAGCGTAACTAATTGGTCGGCGTAGGTTGCGGACAGGCGACAAGTGCCTTGTGAAATCGGCACTCTATCAAATAAAGTTGTAAAATCACCGTCCACATCAAGCAACGGAAGACCAGATACTGAGGGGTCAATCGTTCCCGCAAAATTGGTGCAATTGACGCTAAAATTGTCTTGCGGACACACCACGTTTAAAATATTGCTCCTTCTGACGAAAATATATTGGCGACACGTTGATACGTTGTTATAATAATCTTTTACGCTAAAAGTCCTTAAAATAATTTGAATCACATCGCCCGTAGTCGGAAAAACGGCGGGATGAATCGCCGCTAAATCGCTTGGTAAAGCCGTAAAAGGGTTTTCGCAATTATTTATACGTGAAATATCGCTGTAACTTGATGTCGTTCCAGAACAATCTTGAACCGTCGGTTCGCCCGTGAGAGACGGTAAAATGGATGCGCCGACCAATTGAGCGCAACTAATTGTGATGTTATCAGGACACGTCAAACGGGGCGGTGTTTTGTCTTCA
Organism: Saprospiraceae bacterium; assembly: GCA_043720935.1. GTDB lineage: Bacteria > Bacteroidota > Bacteroidia > Chitinophagales > Saprospiraceae > JAAFJT01. The sequence continues at coordinate 3,604 of JAYSRS010000602.1, read as the reverse complement.
AACACCATATTTCCCCAACACGCATTGTTAGAACAAGGCTCAATAATGCGGTATTGCAAAGTTCTGCCGAGCAAATTGTGCAAACGGCCATCAACCGTTACCGAGCCAACACTGTCGTATAAAACCTGTCCCGATGTCGTGGAAACTTGTAAGCGAAACCAATCAGAACCGACGTAATTACCGCGTAAAATGTTTGTTGTCGTCAATTTTGCTTGACAATTATGGTCAAGGCTCACATTCAAATTACCCAAACAACTCAATGCTACTTGCTTGATACTGACGGATAAAGTAGCGGCTTGCGAGCAATTATCCGCACTCGTTTCGACGACACGGACGCTAAAAGGGCCCGCACCTGCCGTATTGTTCCAACGAATTGTTACCGAATTTTGATTCGTAGATTGAATGACACCACCGCCCGAAGGCAATGACCACGCCCAAAAACTGCCCGATACTGAGGGGGTCGTGTACGTTTGTAAAGCATTCGGACAAGGCAATGCTTCACCTGTAACGACGGGTGACGGACGCCGCAAGACCACAAAACGCGTCGGTGTTCGATTGCCCAAACAACGTGTACCGCATTCACTTTGCGCGTAAAAAGTTGTCGTGCCAACGATAGCAGGGTCAACATAACCCACGGCATTTGTGGCCAAAATTGTCGGATTAAAAGGGCTGCCTTCAAACACTTGAACGCCATTAACCGCAGCCGTCCACCATGTAATTTTTGGCAACAAAACCCCGGGACACGCATCACTTGCAGCCGTCAAACCACCGTATCGAAGGTTGATGTCGTATTGACAAACAGAATCATGCGTTGTGACGGGCGGATTGATTTTTGCGCCCGCTAAAACCTCCGCCGTGATAGATGCGTCAAGGCCGCAACTGTTCACCGCCGTTGCACCCGCAATACGAACTTTTAATGTATAAGTATTTGGTATTAATGCATTAAAGACGTTTGACGCTTGCCAAGTCATACCATTGTCCTTGCTGTATTCCATCGAAACAACAGGCGAATAAACAGCCGTAATTGTTATTTTTCCATCCACTTCACCCGCACACGAAGTCGCTTCCGCAAGGGCTGTAAACGTCGTTAAAGTCGGGGCAATTAAACCTAAATCGAATGAATTATCAGTAGAACCCGCAACGCCCGTGAGAACTTGGATATAAGGTAAATTAACGCAATTCGTTCCGTTTGCATTCGGGGAAGACGCGTCAGAATCATTTTCATCGGGGTTCGTTCCAACGCCTTGATTTGACGGCGACAAGGCATAAGGAATACCAGCGACGCTTAGTTTTTGACTGGTAAAATTAAAAGAATTGGCATCGCCAAAAACGATGTAATAAGGTGTATTTGGGGTTAAATCACAAAATTTATACTGACCATTTGCATCCGTTGTTGTTGTTGCAAACACCAAACAATCGCTCGTGTAACGTAAAGTAACTGTTACACCCGCAATGCCCTTTTCATTCGGGTCTTGCACACCGTCGCCGTCGCAATCGGCCCAAACACGGTTGCCAATGCAAATCGGGGCAGCATCGCAAGCGGGTTGCACATCGCCCAAACCATTCGCCTCACCCGCATAACCACGATTCTGAAACGTTGAATTTGTACTAATAAACGCTTCGTAACTCCGTGGCCGCTTACCCGTTGTGTGGCTAAACCACGTAAAACCGCCCGTTTGTGCTTCCGAAATAGGGTCATAAACGGTTGAAACCACCTCACCACGTCCCGCAATCACCGCCAAACCACCTTGGGCAATTTCGTTATGAAACGGAAAAGGAAAAGGAAAAGCCGTAGGCGGATTGTTATCGCTTAAAAAATTGTATGTCCAATAGTCCGACCAATAGAATTCGCCGCCGTTTGGCCCTTCGCCGTCCGTCGCACCGCCCACAGTTGAGCAGGATACTGAGGGGGTGTTTTCTAATTCATAAATATTGTTGCGTAAGCACAAACGCATGATGTCGCCGCCTGTAATACCATTCGCCAAAATAAACGTAAAACCTGTTATAGGAATATAGTTCCTAAACGCCGATTGACTGCCCATGCGGTCAGTCAGTCCTAGAATCATTGAGCCATCGGTATCAAATTCTATGTCGGAAAGGATAGGTTGCGGATAGAGAAAATCGGTTTGCCCATTTTGAAGCATCGGTATATAATTGTCTTCCCACGGCAGCCATTTGTTGAAACTTGGCGTGTTGCCCTTAACAATTCCTCGATTGTAACCCAAAGGAAATGACTTAACCAACGTAAAACTCACGCCATCGTAACAGTAAATCGAAGCCGTCAAATTAGCCGCATTTTTAGTGACTTCTGCCGCGCAAACGCCACCGATATATAATTTTCCATGCCAATATTTGACCGCCCACGGGCGAAACGTATCCGTTGCGGCACAAGGCGTCGGCAAGGCAACAGTCGTGACATTTGCCAAAGTTGGCAGCGTCACACCGTCATTTTTCAAGGCAGACACATCAATTTTAACGAGTTCGCGGGTTTTTAAGTTGATGGTGTATAATGTGTTGTCATCATCGCTTATCGTCACGCCGCCCAACGACATTTTGCCAACTTGACTGTAAGCCGTCACGTCATTTGAGGGCAAAGTTGGGTCACTTGGCAACGGTGTTGCATCCATCACACGCGGGTCAATGCCCGCCGTTGTGAGCGACAAACTGCCCAATACTGAGGGGGCCATCGGATTTGAAAAATCAGTGAAATAAATACCGCCCGTCCCTTGTGGGCCAAAACCAACGTGCCGTTTGAGGGTCGCCGTTGAGACAATTATCTTGCGGGTGCGTTCGTAAGCAACGCCCCATGTTGCGCCAATTTGCGCGGTTTTCAGTAATTTCTTTTGTTGCGCGTAATCATTGCCCGTCGGCACATTATAAGGTGTGGCGATAAGCGTCGTCGAGTCTTTGGCACTTCCCAAGGCATTTAGCGGGTCGCCGTTGACGTAAATAGGCGTAATTAAGAACGGATTTTGTTGGCAATAATCGGCAGGAATCGCCATTGCGACGTTTGTGACGCAATTCGGGGCGGTAATAAATTGCGTTGCAACACTATTCGTTAAGCCATTTGATGTAAATTTATAGAGATTTAAGGCATTCGGAATTTTGAATTCAACCCGATAAAAAGCTGCATTTGCGGCACTTAAAAACGCATAACTGCCGTCGGCAGCAGTCGTAGTCGAACCGACTTGACCGCTACCGTCGAACAGTTTTACCTCAATGCCGCCGACACCTACCGACCCCGTATCATCGTCTAATCCATTGTAATTGTAATCGGCAAAGGCTTTTCCACGAATGCCAGAACACGCTTGCGCGGCTGCATTTTGGGCAAATAAAGCCAAAATTCCAAGCAAAACAATAAATTTCCGACCGTTCGCGTCGCTTTTAAAAAGTAAAGTAGGCATCATAAGAAAATCGGTTTTGAAAAAAGAAAATGTAGGTTTAAAAGCGGAAAAAATCGTTGGTTAATTAGAATCCACAGCCCTGGTTATGACCGTTTTTATAATAGAGTTTTTATTACTTGATAATCAATGAGTTATCTCTATTTATAATTACTAAACGGAATTATCGGTTTTATGTCGCAAACCAATTTTTAAGTGAAAAA
>JAYSRS010000601.1:0-8759 GCA_043720935.1 Saprospiraceae bacterium | reverse complement strand
TTTTAATTTCCAATTTTTAATTTCCAATTTTTAATTTCCAATTTTTAATTTCCAATTTTTAATTTCCAATTTTTAATTTCCAATTTTTAATTTTTAATTCATCACGCCATTACCGCTTCAAGCACGACGTTTTTCGACTGATAGTCCTTGATAGCCGCTTTGATAGCGTCTTCTGCTAGGACAGAACAGTGAATTTTAACGGGTGGCAAAGCGAGTTCTTCAACAATCGCCATGTTGTCAATCGTCAAAGCCTCGTCAACGGACTTGCCTTTGAGCCATTCCGTCGCCAATGACGACGATGCAATCGCTGAACCGCAGCCAAAAGTCTTGAATTTGGCGTCAATAATCGTGTTTGTCAATGCATCCACCTCGATTTGAAGGCGCATAACGTCACCGCATTCAGGCGCACCGACCAAGCCTGTACCCACAGTCTTTTTAGATTTGTCCAATGTCCCAACGTTGCGGGGATGCGTGAAATGCTCTAATAATTTTTCTGAATATGCCATAATATTAGATTTTTTAATTTTTGTTAATGAATGACCTCAAATGTATCAAAATAAACGCGAACCAGTTTATTCTCCGCGCTTAGTAGCTCTATTTCGTCCCATTTTTCCTCAATAAAGTCTCTGAAATCTTTTGATTTCATGTTGCCAATTTTTAAATGAATCACTTTAGGCGGTGGTGTAGTTTGTAAAATTCGATTTGAAAAATCGGCGTCTTTTGTAACAATAGTCAAATTGTTTTCTAGTGCGTATCGCCAAATGCTGCCATCGGAGGCTATACGATTTCGAAGAATTTGAAATTCAAAATCACCATTTTTCCATCTTTTAATAATTGGTGGTACGTTTACGTCTAAAATGAATTTTTCCATAATTAAGCAGCTATTTTAATGTCTCTTATCGAAAAATCATTACTCATCATACGCAAAGCAAACTGCTTTACTGCTTGGATATCTTCATGTTCAAGAAAAGGATAAGATTCTAAAATGTCTTCATTTGTATCACCTGCTAAAATGAATTCCAAGACGGTTTGAGCTGTAATCCGCATACCGCGAATTGTCGGCTTACCATTACACACACCGTCAATAATTGTGATTCGGTTAATTAAATCGCTCATTTTTAGAATTTTTAACTGTGATTCATCGAAAATTTACTTAAAAATGCCCAAAATACTGAGGGGTCTCAATGTCAGATTTATGATGTCGGATTTCGGAATTTCCCGAAATTCGACATCCCAAATCCGACATCGCATCAATGTGCTGACCATTCAACTTGGCTCAAATCAACACCTTCTTTATACATTTCCCAAATTGGGCTTAAATCGCGCATGTGATTAACGCCTTGTGCAATCGCTTGAATCGTGTAATCAATGTCTTCGTCCGTCGTAAAACGGCCTAGTGAGAAGCGCAAAGACGAGTGCGCCAAGTCATCGCCAAGGCCCATTGCGACCAAAACGTAGCTTGGTTCAAGGCTCGCCGACGTGCAAGCTGAACCCGACGACAGGCCAATTTCTTGGTTGAACGTCATCATCAAGCCTTCGCCTTCAACGTGTTTGAACGACATATTCGTCACGTGTGGCAAGCGGCTGTTCGGATTGCCATTAATAGTGACTTCTTCCAACATACCCATAAAAGCGGTTTGCAAACGGTCGCGGAGTTTCGACAAACGTGCCGCGTCGGTAAACATTTCTTCCATACAAATTTCTGCCGCTTTGCCAAAACCAACAATCGCAGGCACGTTCATCGTACCCGAACGCATACCGCGCTCGTGACCGCCGCCGTCCATTTGCGCCACTACTTTCACGCGGGGTTTGATGCGGTTAACAAACAAAGCACCAACGCCTTTCGGGCCGTACATTTTATGCGCTGTGAAGGCTGCTAAGTGAATACCTACTTTTTTCACGTCAATTGGCACTTTTCCAACCGCTTGCGTGATGTCAGACATAAACAAAACGCCATGTTTCGCGCAGATTTTGCCAATTGCTTCTACGTCTTGAATCACACCCGTTTCGTTGTTCGCCCACATGATACAAATCATGATTGTGTTTGGCTTAATCGCCGCTTCCAATTCCTCGAGGTCAACCGTTGCGTCGTATTTCACGTCCAAATAAGTGACTTCGCCGCCCATTTTTTCGATGTGTTTGCAGGTGTCCAATACTGCTTTATGCTCCGTTTTGACCGTAATTATATGGTTGCCTTTCTTAGCATACATTTCAAACGCACCTTTCAAAGCCAGATTTATACTCTCCGTCGCACCCGATGTAAAGATAATTTCCTTGTCTTCCGCGCCAATCAATTTTGCAATTTGCTCACGCGCATAGTCCACGCCTTCTTCAGCTTCCCAACCAAAAGGGTGATTGCGGCTTGCGGCGTTGCCAAAATGTGTTGTAAAATATGGAATCATGGCGTCTAGAACACGCGGGTCAACGGGTGTTGTGGCACTATTATCCAGATAAATACGTTTTTTCATCTTTTATTTAAACTTTTGATAATCAATTACTTATGAAGAAATACAGCATCAAACGGTCGCTTTTTCTTAAATTATTTAGACTTAATCCGCTTGAAAGTGCAAATCTAACATTTTTAAAAAGAAATGGTTTTATGGTTCAAGATATTTAAACTAAAAAATGCTATAAATTGGATGAAAAACCGTTTTTGTTGAGAAAAGAGACCCCCTCAGTATTTTCAAGTTTTGTTCCTTCTGAATGACAAAATATTACGGGTTTTAAGTTGTTGACAGAATGTCCGCATTTTATTTTTTCAACTTTTTAGATTCTCGACTAAGGCCAATTACCTTTGCGAGTGACAGTAACGTGACCTTAAGGTCGCGCTACATTAAAAATATGAATAGCATCAACCCTTATCTACGCCCGACGCGCCGACCGACCCCCTCAGTATCGGCGTATGTGGCAGGCATTTTGCGCGGCGACCGCGTTGTGTTGAGCCAAGCGATTACGCTTGTCGAAAGCACCCGACGTGAGCATCAACTGTTGGCACAAGCCATTATTGAAGCCTGTTTGCCGCATGCGGCTGCGCGAAAGACGGTTCGGATTGGCATAACGGGAACGCCTGGGGTAGGAAAAAGTACGTTTATTGAGGCTTTTGGGACGCACATAACGGAAAATACTAAGGAGGAACATCAAATTGCTGTTTTGGCCGTTGACCCGTCTAGTCAGCTCTCGCGTGGTTCAATTTTAGGCGATAAAACGCGCATGTTGCACCTTTCAGCGAATCCGAAGGCGTTTATTCGGCCTTCTCCTGCGGGTGATTCGCTTGGTGGTGTGGCGCGCAAGACACGTGAAACGATTGTTTTGTGCGAAGCGGCGGGTTTTGATACGATAATCGTAGAAACCGTTGGCGTTGGTCAATCTGAAACGGCGGTGCATTCGATGACCGATTTTTTTCTTCTCCTGTTGCTTCCTGGTGCGGGTGATGATTTGCAAGGCATCAAACGCGGCATTGTCGAAATGGCGCATCTGGTAGCCGTCAATAAAGCCGATGGCGACCGTGAAAAATTGGCGCGTCAAGCCCAAGTTTTCTACAAAAATGCCCTTCATTTATTGCCTATGTCGAACAGTCAGTGGACGCCGCAAGTGTTGACGTGTTCCGCTTTGAGCAAGCGGGGCATTGGCGATATTTGGCAATTAATCCTTGATTATCAAAATTTTACGCTATCCAATAATTTCTTTAGTGACAACCGAAAAGACCAATCGCGCTACTGGTTGACTGAAAGTATTGAGTCAAATTTGAAAAAAAGATTTTTAACCGACCCCTCAGTATCAACGGCTTTTGAAGGCATCGAACAAGCTGTTTTGGATGGAAAATTGTCGCCTTTTTTAGCGGCTGAACGGTTGTTGGATGCATTCTTCAAAAGATTTCACTAAATTTTACACGTTTTTATCTCATCTTGTCTTTCACGGTTAATTTTTTGTGATAACTAAATGTGTATTTTGTGCATTGAACTAAAAACCACATCTTGCGCCTCCTCGTACATACTCACGGTTTCCACAATTCGATAAAATTTTATGATTCAGTATCAGATAGAAGAAAATTTGACCATCGAGGAGTTTAAAACCGTTTTGGAGCGGTCAACTCTCGGCGAAAAACGGCCCATCAATGACCCCGAAAGGCTGTCAAAAATGATAGAACATGGCAATTTAATCGTCACGGCAAGGGAAAATGGCCTATTAATCAATTTCAATAATGTCATATTTTAAGAGATGTAAATGGCTTAAAATAAGGCATTTACGCATTGTATTCAATTATATTATTCACCTAATTAATACTTTAAAAATGTCTAAAGAAAAAAACTATTTTGAACCCGCCAAAGACCTCGCGCAATTCGGTAAAATTGGCGATTGGCAACCCGAATTGGGTAAAAAATTCTTCGATTATTACGGCGCAGCAACGGGCGAAGGGGCATTGACTGTCCGCGAAAAAGCCTTGATTGCACTTGCTGTTTCTCATGCTTTGCAATGTCCGTATTGCATTGATGCCTATACGAGCGATTGCCTTAAAAATGGGGCAGATGAAGAACAAATGATGGAGGCGGTTCACGTTGCGGCGGCGATGAAAGCGGGCATTACGCTCGTTTATTCGACCCAAATGATGAAACACGCTATGGCTAAAATGATGTAATTTTAATTAAAAATTAAAAATTCAGAATTAAAAATTAGGCAAAGTGCCAATTGAGCTATTCGTACTTAAAAAATTGATTATCAATGATTTAAAAAATACCCCCTCAGTATTTTAACCATTTTAGCATTTTTATTTTTTAAATTAAATGCTGTTTTCATTCGTCTATTCGTCTATTCGACAATTAAATAACTTAAAAATAAGGGATTAGAAACTTAAAAACGAGGAATTAAAGATGTACTCCAACACGTCTAATTCTACATTTTTAGTTTTTAATTTTAATTCAAAAAATATGTCTATTCACCAACGAACAAAGTCACTTTCGGTGCGCGGTAGTCAATTGGCCGACACCTTTTTTCAACTCAAAGTGCTGAACGGAAAAGAAATTGTGGACGATACATTCACGCCTTTTGCCGAAAAAATAGCGACCGTCGGCTTTCGACCCTTGCGGCCCAGTCGGATTGAGATTTTTCAATTGAACATTGGCAAACTCTGCAATCAGACCTGCGGACATTGCCACGTTGACGCAGGACCCGACAAAAAAGTGGAGAACATGAGCCGCGAAACGCTCCAAAAATGCTTGGATATTCTCTCAAAATACGATATTCCGACGGTGGACATAACAGGTGGTGCGCCTGAAATGAACGCGCATTTCCGTTGGTTCGTTGAAGAATGTACCAAATTGGGTAAAAAAGTGATTGACAGATGTAATTTAACGATTATTCGTGCCAATCCAAAATACCACGATTTGCCCGATTTTTTTGTTAAAAATAAGGTGCATATCGTCTCGTCGTTGCCTTATTTTTCAAAAAATCGGACGGATGCCCAACGCGGCGACGGTGTTTTTGAGGACTCGATTGACGCGCTCCAAAAACTCAACGCCGTTGGTTATGGTAAGGAAGGAACGGGCTTAAAATTGGATTTGGTCTATAACCCGACGGGTGCGTTTTTACCTGGCTCGCAAGCCGCTTTGGAGAAAGAATTTAAGCAACAATTGAAGCGGCGGTTTAATGTCGAGTTCAATAGTTTGTTTGCGATTACAAATATGCCGATTTCACGTTATTTAGATTATTTGCTCGAATCAAATAATTATCATGATTATATGGCTTTGTTAGTCAATTCTTTTAATCCTGCGGCGGTCGAGGGCGTCATGTGTCGCTCAACGATTTCGGTCAGTTGGGACGGCTTTTTGTACGACTGCGATTTCAACCAAATGCTCGATTTGAAGGTAAATACTGAGGGGGGGCGTCGGGCGCATCTCGACGATTTTGACTTTGACGCTTTGCAACGCCGACCGATTGTTTTGAATCAACATTGCTACGGGTGTACGGCGGGTGCGGGTTCGTCTTGCGGGGGCGAAGTCGTTTGATTTCGGATTTCGGATGTCTGATTTCGGCAGTTGTTCCGAAGAATAAAGCAATCAGATTTTAAGATGTTAAACCAATAATTCCGAAAAAACATGAAACATCCCGAATTTTCTAACAAGAAAATTCGGGATGTTTCATGTTTTTTTTGGTCAAAATACTGAGGGGGCTATTTCCTTACGAAATAGCCCCCCTCAGTATTTTTAGTTTTTTAAAGCTCTTTTTTATTCATACCTTAAAGATTCGATAGGGTCAAGCCGTGCCGCCCGTAAAGCAGGGTACAAGCCCGCAAACAAACCGACGACAAAACACACCGTAACCCCCAAAATTATCCACGCCCACGGCATAACGAACGTGCTTTTTAAAGCCACGGACACGCCTAAACCTGCCAAAACGCCTAGCACAATGCCTACAAAACCACCCATTTGGCAAATAACAATCGCTTCGGTGAGAAATTGTGTTAGGATGCTCGAACGGGTAGCACCGAGGGCTTTGCGAATGCCAATTTCGCGGGTGCGTTCGGTGACGCTGACGAGCATGATGTTCATCAAACCGATGGACGCCCCGAGCAAGGTTATCAAGCCAATCGCAATCGTTGCCCAACGGATTTTGACCGTGTTTTCCTTCAAAATATCCAATAAACTGTCTGATTTGAAGATTTCAAAATCGTCGGCTTGTCCCACTTTCAGCTTGCGGATTTGTCGGAAAGTAACGATAGCCACGTCCGTCGCATTGTCCATTTCGATGGCCGAAGCGACGGCAATATCGACATCTACGTTGCGGCTTGCGGAATTATAGGTGCGTTTAGAATTTAATATGGGAATCATAACAATCCGATTTGCACCTTGATTTGGGCCGCTTGAGCCTTTTTCTTTTAAAATACCGATAATCGTGTAGCGAATGTTGCCGAGCAAAATGTCTTCGTTCAACGCCTTTTCGGGCTTGTTTTCAAACAATAATTTGACAATATCCGCCCCAACAATCGCTTTATTCGCGCCGCTTTGCACTTCAAGGTTGGAGAAGTTGCGGCCAAAAGTCATGTCATAGCCTTTGACATCTAAATAATTCTCATCTATACCTGAAATATTGATGTTCGGATTCGTCTTTTTTTCGCCGCGTTGCACGGTCGCACTGCTTGTTGCCCCCGTCGAAATGGCCACTTTTGCGGGATAGTTGTAGCGGTCTTTAAATTCCAATGCTTGGTCAAACGTGATTTCATCGCTCACTTTTTGGCGGCGGCCACCTTGATTGCTGCTTACGCCTTGCGACTTCGGCAAAACGGCGAACGAATTGCTGCCCATATCGTTGAAACTTTCGTTTAGCGAGTTCAAAACTGAATCCAAAGCGGTCAAAATACCGACCAAAGCCATGATGCCCACGGCGATAATAAGCAGCGTCAAAACCGACCGCATCGCATTGGCGCGGACGGATTCGAGCGACATTTTAAATATTTCAGAAAAATTCATTTGTCAATGATTTTTTAATTGCCGATTCAAGGCGATTTTAAGGCTGATTTAACGTTCGGGAAACTGTCAAAGTTTCCCGAACGTCTGCACAACGTCTGCACATATTCACTCAAGACCGACCCCTCAGTATAAAACTGATTTTTTCAAGAACGAATGTCGTTTTTCTTCAAAGAAAGCCCGTTGTTTGATAGACAAAACGTCGTTTTTTGAAGATAAAATAAGGCAATAGGCTTTATCGAGTGATAAAATTAAGGCTAAATTAACCAAGCCTAAATTTCTTCAAAAGGCTTTCACAATGCGCGCCTATCAAGGTTTACAGAATTTTTTACGTATAAAGTGCACTTTTCTGTCTGAAAATTTGGCGACCGTTGGCAGAATATCTACCTTAGATGTCGCATTGAGAATTTTTATCATTTTCAATACACCCCTAGCACTTTGAAACGACATAAAATATTAGGTATCTTTTTATTATAAAGCAATCAAAATCATGTTCGGAAGTAAGAAAAAAGTTGAGGAAACAACCACAAATGGTGTAAAATCGGCACTCCCATCGGGCGACAATGCGCTCAATAGCCTCGTACGTGGAACGGTTACGGAGGGCAATGTGATTGCCGAAAGTGACATCCGTGTGGATGGTGTGATTAAAGGCAATTTGCGGTGTTCGGCAAAGGTCATCATTGGCCCATCGGGCGTTGTTGACGGCGAAGTTACGTGCCAAAACGCTGTAATTGAAGGCAAAATGAGCGGCATTTTGCGCGTAACGGAATTGTTGAGCATTAAAGAAACGGGCGATGTATCGGGTGATGTATCGGCAGGTAAATTGATGATTGCATCGGGTGCGATGTTCAACGTGACGTGCAAAATGAAACCAGAAAAAGCGGCCTCTGCGCCCGTTCGTCAAGAAGCCGTAGCTGCCAATGGAGCCTCTAAAAAACAGTAAAAAAAGCGTTTCCGCAGGCGTTTCGCTCTTGCGTTACACCGATATTGTGTTCAGAATGGCCGCAACAATCGGCCTCGGCACATGGTTTGGCAAATGGCTCGATGGCAAAATGGAGATGCAAAAACCCATTTTCTTGCCCGTTTTTGCCTTATTAGGCGTTGCTGCGGCCTTGTATTTAGTCATTAAAGATGCCAATAAGAAATAGATTTCAGATTTTAAGGATTTCAAATTTCAAGCAACGCAAGTGAATGAATAATTTTACGGAATTATCGGCTTTATGTCGCAAAATACTGAGGGGGTGTCAGATTTAGGAAATTTGCAAAATTTCCTAAATCTTTTGCCGCAAAAACACCATT
>JAYSRS010000600.1:0-8770 GCA_043720935.1 Saprospiraceae bacterium | reverse complement strand
CACACGTTTATAGAAATGCTCAAACGTCCCTTGTTCCCGAATCCGTAGGATTCGCACATTAAATGCCCTATAATAAATGTGCGAATCCTACGGATTCGTTAGATTTTTATACACGCTTTAGTCAACTGTTATTAAAGTGAAATTATCAAATTTCTCAACTGCGTAATGTCAGCTAATAAATGACACACTTAATCGAAAAACAAACCGTCGAATTGCGCTTAGCAAAGGCCGACAATGCCTTCGCGTTGCAACACGCGGTGAGTGCTTTTTGCCACAATCAGTTGATGCCCGCGCTTGACGCTTTGTTTAGTCGGGTTGCGCCGTCGCATCGGCGGATTCGGCTATCTGAATTAGTGATTGATTTGGGGCGTGTGTCGGAACAAACGTTGTTGACAACGGCGTTTTTAGAGACTATTATCGCGCAAGCAGAACAGCAAATTGAGGCATCCGTCCGCGACAATCCGACGGCGATTGTCGGGACTTATGAAGATACTAACGTGTTTGTACAATGGCTCTACTTTTTGGAAAACGGGCGGTTACCGTGGTACGCGCATGGGAAACCGCTCAATTTTGAAGCAGAAGTACCGAAAGTGTTAGCGCGGAGTGAGGCGGCAGTTGTGCAATTGCAAGGCTTGGTGAAACGGCAACCGACAGCATTACAACGGCTGATTCGACAACACGACGCGGCGTTTTTGGCACTCGTGGCGGGGCTTTATACGGGGTCGGTGCAGACAGATTTGGCGACTGTGGCCAATGCTTTGGAGCGATTTGTGGGTCGAAACAGCGTTGAACAGTTTTGGCAATTGGTGTTTAAACAAGTCATTGGATTGAGAGAAAAATGGTCGGCGTCAGATTTGATTGCGCGGACGCTTGGAGAGTTGTTGGATGCGTTTGCACGTCATAAAATGAATCAAACGGGCAGTCGTGAAGCGTTTGCTAGTCATCAAAAAATGTTAGATAATTATCAAAAAACGTTAGATAATTATCAAAAAAGCCTTGGAAAAAGCATTGATAGGCTTGAAAAATCCGAAAAGTCATTGCGAGGAATCGAAGCAACTGAGGGGGTGACTTTGCGCGATATTTTGCCCGAAGCGTTTCCTTTTTTGGTAGAAACGGAAGCGTTTTTAAGAACATATCAGCCGAATAACGCGTGGATTCAAAGAGAAAAAGCGGTGCACGATGCGTTAATGAGGGATGGTTTTTTATTGGAAAATAGAGAACAAAGGAATGATGTACATGCTCAAACGGAGGCTGCAACGGGTTTTGATTTGAATAAAAAGGCAATAGATAAAACGGCTGTTAGCCGAGTTGATAGCGCAACTCAAAATCCAAAACTCTTTGTCATTCAGAAAGAACAAAACGATGAAGATACTGAGGGGCCTTCGATTTCGGATTTCGGATTTGGGATTTCGGCAGACGGAAAATCTTTTACAACGATAGAAACGGGACACGATGAAGTAACAAACGAAAATTTGGATAATGCGGTGGGGTTGCCTTCGATATTTGGAGATGATTTTAGAGATTCACGGACTGAAGTCCGTGATACAAATGCAGTGTCGGAACTATACGTAACGAACGCGGGACTTGTACTGCTGCATCCGTTTTTGAGCCGTCTGTTTGACAATTTGGGTTTGACGATTGGCGGCATTTTCGTTGATAAACGCTTGATAGACAAGGCTTTGATGGTTTTACATTACTTGGCAACGGGCGAAATACAGGCATTAGAATACCATTTGACGCTGCCAAAGTTGTTGTGTCAAGTGCCGTTCAATCAACCCGTTAGTGGGCATTGGGTTTTGTCAGATGAAGAAAAAACAATGTGCGACGGCTTGTTAGACGTAGCGATTGACTATTGGTCGGCACTCGGAAAGACGTCGCCCGAAGGCTTGCGCGAAGCGTTTTTACAACGTAAAGGTAAGCTCATCAATCGGCCTTCGGGTTGGCTACTGCAAGTGGAACGGACGACGATTGATGTACTTGTGGATAGGCTGCCGTGGGGTTTGGGGATTGTGAAACTGCCGTGGATGCGGGATTTTATGACGGTAGAATGGTAGGGTTTTGTTCCTTCTGAATGACAAAGAGTTTTGGGTTTTGAGTTGGTCGGAAACTTAGCCTATCTGCGAAGGTTTTAATAGTTATTCACGGACTAAAATTCGTGCTACAATGTATTGATAATGAAGACTTTAGAACACGCTTCGACATCAACCGCCGCCGTTCAACGGCAATCTGCGGCAACCTCTTTCTTCGACCACACGGCGGAGCAGGAAAGCCCGTTTTTTGCGGCAAAAGAAGGAAGTAATGCAGGCAGTTTTTTCAATCCACCCCAACCTTCCATGGGGGCCAAACCCTTGGATGGTTCGCCGTCACGGCCTACGATTCAAGCCAAATTAACAGTTGGCGCACCGAACGATAAATATGAACAAGAAGCCGATTTAATGGCCGATAAAGTGGTGCAGCGAATGGGACAATCGGAGACATTGCAACGCCAAACGGCCCCCTCAGTATCGACAGCTACAAACACCGTTTCGACTGTCGAAGAAGATAAATTGCAGAAAAAAGAGGAGGAAAAGCTGCCCGAAGCACTGCCCGAACTCCAAAGAAGCCCCGTTTCTAAGGTTGACGAGGAAGAGGGACTGCAAATGAAATGTGCCGATTGTGAAAAAGAAGAACATGGTGCTATTCAACGTAAAGAAAACGGTGAATCAAAAGCATCGGCAAGCATTGAATCCCGTTTGAGTGCGTCGAAAGGCGGTGGCAGTCCGTTGCCAAATGAGACACGCGGACAGATGGAATCAGCAATGGGTGCAGACTTTTCGGGCGTCCGTATGCATACGGGTAGCGAGGCCGTGCAGATGAGTCAAGACCTTAACGCTCATGCTTTTACACATGGGTCAGATGTTTACTTTAATTCGGGTAAGTACAATCCGTCAAATACTGAGGGGTCGCATTTGTTGGCGCATGAACTGACGCATACGGTGCAGCAAGGGGCGGCGGTGCAACGGAAACCGCAAGCGGTGGCGATAAATCCTGCTGTTCATGCGGCTAATAGGGCATTCGGCAATACAAGTGATATACAACGCAGTTGGTTGGGCGATGCTATTAGTTGGGTAGGTAATAAAATCGAAAGCGGCGTAAAAAGTGCTTTGAATTCGGCGGCTGAAACCTTAATTCCGGGCTATTCATTGTTGAATGTGATTTTGGGTAAAAACTTAATTACGGGTGCAGCAGTCGCCCGTTCGGGTGTTAATCTTGTGCAGGGTTATATGGAGCTTGTGCCAGTTGTCGGCTCTTTACTTTTATCAGAATTGAAGGAAACCGATACTTTGACCCAAGCAGGTGTCTGGACAGAACAACAAGTTGTTGCCTTCGGCATTAACTTCGGCGACATAGCCCAACGCTTGACTAAAATGTGGGATGAAATCTCTATCAGCAACGGTATTGCTGGTAATATTGCTGTTTTCAAACGCTATATCGGGCCTGTTTTAGGGCGGTTTTTGGCGTTTTCCAGCGTCATGCAACAAAAAATGAAAGAGTTGCGCCTCGAAGGTGCTTTGCGTTTGGTGGGCGCAACTGAATTGTTGGGTGCTATAAAAGCATCTCCCGCCGCTTTCAAACGGGTAGTTGATAAACCGCAAGAGATTCTCAACTATTTTATGGAAGCGTTGAAACGTGGTTTCTCCTCTTTTAAAGACAATTTTGGGACGCATTTTAAAAACGCGCTGTTTGGTTGGTTGCTTGGAAAAGCCGCTTCGATGGGTATTCAAATGCCCAAAGATTTTTCAATGGCGGGGATTTTTCATTTAGTCGCGCAATTGGCAGGTTTGACTTATGACCAATTGAAAGCATTGGTGATTCAAAAATTAGGTCGTTATGGTTCAAAAGCGGCTAAGATTTTTGAGATGATAGAGAAAGGCGTTGACATTGCCAAGCGCGTGGCTATCGAAGGGCCGATTGCTTTGTGGGAAATGCTGAAAGACAAATTAGCCAATCTAAAAGATATGGTTTTGTCGCAAATCACGGAATTGGTTACGTCCGAAATCATCAAATCGGCTGTTACCAAACTCCTTTCGATGCTCAATCCTGCGGGTGCTTTGGTGCAATTAGTGATGACAATTTACCGCGTTGTCAAGTTTTTTATTGATAATTGGGCGACTATTAGCGAAATTGCATCGGGTATTATTTCTTCTATTACCAAAGTCGCGCTCGGTCAATTGGGTGGTGCGGCAGCTTTTATAGAAAGTATTCTTGCTAAAGGCGTTCAACTGATTATTTCATTTTTGGCGCGTATCTTTGGCTTGAGTGATATTGCAAATAAGGTGAAAGAGTTGATTAAGAAGTTTAGTGCGTTTATTATTCGCGGTCGGGATTATGTAGTGAATTGGTTGGCGGCAAAAGGGAAGGAGTTTTATGAGAAGATTTTTGGGAAGAAAGAAGATAAGAAAGATGGTAAGAAAGGCGGCTTAGGGGCTGTGGAGAATGAGATAAAAGCTGAAGGTAAAGAGAAAGGTAAAGATGGCGAGGTGACAAAAGAGGATGCCGACCAAATTGTTGCAAACGTAAAGCGTGACCAAGCAGATGTAATTAAAAATATTACAGTAATTGAAAATGCAGATAATTGGGAGTTCGATTATGTGCAAAGAAGCAAAATACAAATCCCTAAGAAGAAGGTACAAATTGATTCCAAAGAGGTAAGGAATCGGCTATACGAGAAAGGAGCTAATAAAGGTAGTTTTGGAGATTCTTGGGGTGCAGCCCGAGATACAGCCCGAGAAAAAGGTATGAAGGAGTTAACTAAAATGTTGAAAAGAATTTTTGATAAAGATGATGATAAGGCTGAGGCTGAACTTAAGGATAAACATATATTAAAAAACAGAAGTGAGATTAATACTCATAATGGCTATTTTAGCCTAACTGTCTTGAATTTTTTAAAAAAGAAAAAGCCTAATAAATCAGTAGATGAACGAGTACAAGAATATATGGATAAAGAAACTTTTGAGGTTGACCATATAGAACCACTTGCACAACATTGGACAAAAAGTGGTTACAATACTGGGGATAAGGCACGCTGGAATAAGACAACAGACCCTGAAAACTTGTGGCTTATTTCTAGAAGTGCAAATCGAAAATTAGGCGCAGTTGGAACAGATGGAGGCGTATATGATTATAGTAAAGCTCCAGGAGAAAGTTTTAAAACCGAGAACTGATAAATTTAAAATCAAACAATCATGGCTACCACTACCCTAGTCACTCATTGGAACGCTTTAATTCTCGAAGCGATTAAAGCCACTTCAACGCCGCCGCCCCGCGCCGCCCGTGCCTTGGCGATGGTACACACGGCCATGTACGACGCATGGACAGCCTACCGCCCGTGTGAAATCAGCACGACAACCGACAACCTTTTAAGGAGGCCCCTCAGTAAAAATGATAAAAAAGAGGCCCGAAAATCGTACAGTTATGCCGCTTATTGCGTTTTGATGTCCCTCTTTTGGTGCGATTTACCCGCCGAACAAAAGGAGATATTTACCGATTGTTTTTGTGAATTGGGTTACGACCCCGACGACCGTTCCCTTGACATAACGACGCCACAAGGCATTGGTAATTTATCCGCTAAATTAATCCTCGAAGCCCATGCAGGAGACGCGGCAAACGTTCATGGCACATTGGCAACGGGGCGTTTTGCCGATTTTACTGGGTATAAGTCCGTTAATACGGTTGATGAACTAACAAATAAATACCGTTGGCAACCTTTGCGGAATCAAACGGGGGCAGTGCAGTCGTTTTTGTTGCCGCATTGGGGTTTGGTGCGTCCGTTTACCTTGACTTATGCCAATCAATTTAGGCCAACGCCGCCGATTTTAGACGCCAAAGGCTATGAAAAACAAGCCAAACAAGTCCAACAAATCGCCGAATGTCTGACCGAAAAACAAAAAGTCATTGCTGAATATTGGGCAGACAGCGCGGGCAGTTTTACCCCCGCAGGGCATTGCTGCGAAATCGCACATTTCGTTTCTGACCGCGACAATCACGATTCTAACAAAGACATTTGCTTATATTTTGCTTTGACAAACGCGCTTTTTGACGCCTCAATCGCCGTTTGGGAAGCTAAGAGACACTTTGATTATGTTCGGCCAATAAGTGCAATTCGCAGCGTTTTCAAAGGAAAAGACATAAAAACATGGGACAATCAGACCATCAAAGGCGATGATTGGCAGTCGTATATTCCCACACCGCCGTTTGCTGAACACGTTTCGGGGCATAGCACATTCAGTGCCGCCGCCGCCACTATTTTTGAAGCGTTTACAGGTTCTGACGCGCTTGGAATGTCGGTAGAAATAGCCGCGTGTAGTTCTAAAATAAGTCCGAACCTGCCGACAAAAGATACCACACTTTGTTGGGACACCTTCAAAGACGCCGCCGATGAAGCAGGTATGTCGCAGCAATACGGTGGCATCCATTTTGAAAACGGCGACTGTCAAGGGCGGTTCCTTGGGGAGAAAATTGGGGCGTGCGTGTGGGCAAAAGCACAGCATTATTTTAATGGTGGTGAGTTTTGAGTTTTGGCGTCACCCAAAACTCAAAACCCGAAACTCAAAACTCAAACTATGACAATCATCTCTGTGGCCATACAAAAAGGCGGTTCTGGCAAGACCACAACAGCCATAAACCTTGCCGCCGCTTTGCGCGACAAAGGGAAACGCCTCTTGTTGATTGACCTCGACCCACAGGCAAATCTCACACAAGCCTTAGGCATTGCCGACGATATTGAGCCAAATTTGTATCATTTGTTCCAACAAGAAGCGGCTGGAAAAGAAGCCAATTTAGCAACGATTTTGGTAGAAAAATGCGGCATGCACATCGCCCCTTCGTCGTTAGAATTGGCCAATACAGAACTGGAATTGGTGAGCGTTTACGGGCGTGAACGTCTTTTAACAAACATGATTCAACCACTCGCTGCACAATTTGACTACGTGATTATAGATTGTCCACCCGCAATCGGCATGTTGACCGTCAACGCTTTAGCTGCTAGTCAATGGATTTTGATGCCCCTGCAAGCCGAATTTTTACCCTTGAAAGGCGTGAGAAGTTTCATGCGGGCCTTCGATAGAATTCGCCGCCAAATCAATCCAACTTTAAAGCCCTTGGGTTTTGTATTAACCAAATATGATGCGCGTAAAACAATGACTCAAAACATCTTATTCCAACTCACGGCAGAATTTGGCAATACCGTTTTATCAAGTCGTATTCATACAAATATTGCTTTGGTGAAAGCCCAAGAAGCGGGATTGGATATTTTTACGTATGACGGAAAATCGAAAGGCGCAAGAGATTATGCGGCACTAGCAGAAGAAATATGTTCAACTATCTAAAACACCTCATCACCGACCGCTTGCGGCATCATTTCGGACAAGAACTGGACGAAGAACTGCTCTACGTCCCGACGCCAACGCTCGATGAAAAGACCGCACTAGGCCAGTTTATCAAGCAAAACAAACTCAATCGAGAAGAAACAATTTTACTGCTATTGAGCCTTGTGCCACATCTCTATCCAGGCTTCTTCGAGCGCATTATTCAAGAACAAATGCCCAACGGTGGCGATTTTCCAGAATTTGGCGGCTCAAAAAGCCCCACTTATCGCGGTTTTTTACCTACGGGCGAGACGGCTTTATTTGTCCTCGCGGGTATGAATTGGGCGCAACGGGCTGATTTGATGTACCTTTTTAGCTCCGAACATGGCTTTGCGAAGCAAAAAATAATGACGATTGAACCCGTCGCCGCCGCCGAACCTCGGTTAAGTGGTCGCTTGGTTTTAGATGCCGAATATGTAGAATTGTTTACAACAGGACGCGTTTCGTTGCCCAATTTAACCGCCCGTTTTCCCGCCGAACACTTGACAACGCAACTAGAATGGAACGACCTTGTGCTGAATGAACAAACAACCGCACAAGTCCGTGAACTCGAATCATGGGTGAAATACAACAACACGTTATTATATGATTGGGGCATGATTCGACAATTCAAAGCGGGTTATCGTGCCTTGTTCACGGGGCCGCCTGGCACGGGCAAAACGATGACGGCAACGCTGATTGGTAAATACACCAAATTAGAAGTGTTTAGAATTGACCTCTCGATGGTGGTATCAAAATACATCGGCGAAACGGAAAAAAACCTTTCGACACTCTTTGACAAAGCACGGCATAAAAACTGGATTTTGTTCTTCGATGAAGCGGACGCCCTGTTTGGCAAACGCACGAGTGTCCGCGATGCCCACGACAAATACGCCAATCAAGAAGTATCGTTTTTGTTGCAACAAATCGAGAACTATCCCGGGTTGACGATTTTGGCGACCAATTTTAAAAGCAATATTGACGAAGCCTTCACGCGCCGTTTTCACAGCATTATCGAGTTTTCGTTGCCAAAAGCACCCGAGCGTTTGTTGTTGTGGCAAAAGGCGTTTCCGCGACAATTGACTTTGGCAGAAGACATCAATCTGACGCAAATTGCTCAAAAATATGAGCTAAATGGCGCAGAAATCATGAATATTGTCCAATATTGTTGCATTATTACCCTCGCAGAGAACGTGGAAATCTTAAATCTAGAGAATTTACTGAGGGGTATCAAACGGGAATATTTGAAAGAAGGACGGATAATGAAATAGATATGAGATATGAGATATGAGATGTGAGATGTGAGATGTGAGATGTGAGATGTGAGATGTGAGATGTGAGATGTGAGATGTGAGATGTGAGATGTGAGATGTGAGATGTGAGAT
>JAYSRS010000599.1:0-8776 GCA_043720935.1 Saprospiraceae bacterium | reverse complement strand
TTTGTTTGACGCAAAAACCACCCGAATTGAAACTCGTAGGTGACGCCGCAAGGAGTGTGGCATTTAAAGAATTTTCGACGCGATAATTGAGCGTATTTTGCCCAAAAGTTTGGCTTAAATCAAAACGCCAATTTTTCAACGTGCCGCGCAAACCAAGTGTAATTGCTTTGTCGAGAATCGTAGAATGGATTTCGGGTAAAAAGCCAAGCGGATAAATGTCTTTTGTTGCGTTGATATTGGCAGGAAAACGGTAAAAACCTGCAGCCGTGCCACTTTTTGAGCCAATGCCGCCAAAAGCGTAAAATTCGTTCGAGGTACTGAGGGGGTACATCATATTAAAAAAAACGCCGCCGTTGCGAATCGCTGAATTGCCCAATTGATTATTGAAACGACTGCGCTCAACACCTAATTTAGCCAGCGTATCGTTGTCAAATTGCTCGCCCGTTCGTCCGCTAAGCGATGGAACAACGGTATTTCGATAGGCCGTTTCACTCGCTGCCGTGGTAAAAACTGGCCCCGTATATGCTTTCATGCGGTTCGTCGCACCTCTGTCCACAAACTCGCCCGTGACGTTGAAGTAGCCGCGTTCAAGGATTTTGAAGCCATAGTTCAAAGCCGCCGCCGTCACTTTACCGTCGCCAAACGTATTCGTTCCGTTGGTAATATTGCCGCTTAAAACCTCCACATCTTTTTTCAAGACGATATTGATAACCCCCGCAATCGCATCTGAGCCGTACTGAGCCGCCGCACCGTCGCGCAGAATTTCGACGCGCTCAATAGACGCCGCAGGAATCGCGTTCATGTCCGTTCCGACCGAGCCACGACCGACTGTACCGTTAATATTAACGAGTGCCGACTGATGCCGCCGTTTGCCGTTTATCAGTACCAACACTTGGTCGGGCCCCAAGCCGCGCACTTGTGCAGGGTCAATGTGGTCAGTCCCGTCGGCAATTGTCTGCCGATTTGACTGAAAAGACGGGGCTGCATAATTCAGAATTTGGTTCAAATCCACTTGCCCGACTTCGTTGATGATGATAGACAACGGAATAATGTCAACGGGAACGGGTGTTTCCAACTTCGTCCGCGTTGCATTGCGCGAGCCGATAACCGTCACGTTTTCGAGTTCCAAACCTTCGGAAAGCGAGACATTGATGACGGTTTTAGTGCCAATCGGCACTTCTTGCGACACGTAGCCCGTGAAATTGAATACCAGCGACGATGCACCCGACGGCACATAGAGGCTAAAACGCCCATCGGCGTCGGTGGTTGTACCAACCAAAGTACCTTTCACTTGAACGGTTGCTTCCACAAGCGGTTCGTTGGAAGCGGAGGCCATGACGCGCCCTTGAACCGTGCGTTGCGCGTGGAGGAGGACGAAAGAGAATAAGGCTAAAACCGATGTAATTAGGGTTTGTCGTGATAGTTGTCTCATTATCAAGATGTGTTGTTTCTATTGTATGAATGTATGTTTTAAAAGTGTTGTTTCTATTTATGAATGTATGTTCTAAAAGTGTATTGAGCGCAAATTAAAGCAAATTTTCGCTTGCTTGCGCTATGATTGTCTTCTTTGATGCTAAAACAATGAGAAATAAATGAAAAAAGTAGTTTTTAGGTGAGATAAAAATTTAAGTTGAGAATACGGTTGTTAATAAAATGCAAGCGGTTGTTGATTTGTTAGAAGTGGTTGACAAGCGTATCATCAATTGCAACCCACTATTTTTTATCACGCACCATTGAAAATCATTGCGCCTTATTTGGGGTGACCGATACGTCGTTGAGTCGGATTAGGAAGGATTTAGCGAAGAAATAATATTGTCTTTAAACGAAAAATGCTTGATTATCAATTGATAGTCAAGCGTTTCTCTATAATTTGACCCCCTCAGTATAAACGTCTTTTTTCACTCATTTTGAGCGAAAAAGGACGTTTATACTGAGGGGGTCAAATTATAGACATCCTTATCTGAAGTGGATATTTCGTAAAGCCTTACTTTATGTTTCTTTTCGAATATTATTTTACGACTGAATGTAGCTTTAAATTTAGGCCAACCAAAGAAAGGTGGAACAACTAAAACACATTCGCATTTTAATGTCGAATCCATTAATTGCTCCCTAAGTGACGTTAGACTTTTAGCCAATTGCGCTTCCGCCTTATTTCGATTATTATTGATTTGGTCTGGGTCTTCAGAAAAACTACCCGTTTTAAATTCTAAAAACCGCCATTTTTCATCAATAAAGAGACAATCACAATCACCCGCATATTTATGCTCAATACCGTTAGCCGTTCATAAGTAAATCGGCGATTATTTTCTATTGGTAATCCAGCCTCTCTAAAAACACCCGCATTACCGTCAATAGGAAATACGTGTGTTTCATGTCCATTAATTTGTGTTACTTTCAGCCAATTACGGGTAGAAGTTTGCCTAATTTCAATCAAATTCGTTTGGTCGGGTTGTTTTTCATCATTTATCCAAAAACTTGTGGCGGCGATTGTAACTATATTGTCTCTATTTCGAGTGACAAGACGGTTGGCTTTTTCTAAGTTATTAGCGATTTCACTCATAGTGATTGTTCAGTTAAAATGTTGTATAAAGTTTGGTATTGAAATCCCAATTGTTCAGAGATGGCGTCAAGGTAATTTTGGTCAATCAATCCTGTTTCACTGTCTTTTATAGAGACACAGTAATTACTATTTTGCCCAAGCGAATAGGCATTGAACATTGAAGCATCCAACCAAAACGCCCTTGGAATGGTCGCAATTGACCCATTTAAGTTTTGTTGCCCTATTTCGGTAGAGACGTAATTTGCAAAAAGTAAGATA
Organism: Saprospiraceae bacterium; assembly: GCA_043720935.1. GTDB lineage: Bacteria > Bacteroidota > Bacteroidia > Chitinophagales > Saprospiraceae > JAAFJT01. The sequence continues at coordinate 5,958 of JAYSRS010000599.1, read as the reverse complement.
TTGATACACGCCAAAACATAAGGGCTATGCGTTGTAACAATCATTTTTCCCGTTGAAATAGTATTCAAAAAAACCGCAAACGCATTAATCAACTCTTTTTGAGCAAGAGGATAAAGGTGTGCTTCAGGTTCTTCTACGACAAAAAACTCTTTACGATTTTGTAAGCCAATAGAAAGGAAAATGCCTTGCAAAAGCCTTAGAACCTCCTGTTGTCCAGATGACGCATCTTTCAGAGAAATACGTAAACTACTACCTTCTAATTTAATTTGTTCGCCCCACTGTGTGCTTTCGTAGTTGCCTTTTAGAATTTTATTCGCTATTAAGCCTATACGTTGAGTTGCTTCTCGATTCCCCAAGTTAAGCGAAGCCCGTTCAAAGGATTGACCATTATTTTTAAAATTATTTTTGACGCCCTTTGACCACTGAACAAATTGATAGAGTAATCTTTCGTTACCTGAACGTTGCCCTTTTTCGAAATCTTGCTCTTTGACTTCATCTTCCAAAAGTTTCTCAACCTCTTGTTCGATAACTTTTTCAAATGTTTCTGGATAGGCAACAATTGTGTTTCTGCCAGCAATTAAATACGTGTGCGTATTTGTTTCTCTTTTAAAAAGTGTCTCTAAATTATGTCTAAATTGTTGACGAACATTAACTTCGTCTATGCTGCTATCCAATCGTGGCGCATTAAAATACAGGAGCACCGCCCCTGCAACTGCATATCCAAAAGGATCTTGAAATTTAGCGTAAGCTCGACCGTCAGCACCTTGATTAATATCTAAATACGGATTGTCGGATTCATTGCCTTCCACATGATAATTATAACGAATAGCAAACCCTCTATTCGCCCGCATAGAGCCAAATGTTTCTAAAAATTTTTTCCGTGCCACTTGATTTATGTGAATTTTGGAATCGAATGACTCTTGTTTAGAATACGCCATCACGCTGTTCTCATAAATAGCATCAGGTAAAGTCTGAAAGAAATAAATCAATTTTGCAATCGTACTTTTGCCTATTGCTTGCTCGCCGATAAGCAATAGAAATCTATTGAGTTCAATTCTGCAAGGCTTTACAGCCATGAATTGTCGTGTGATAATTAATTCTTGCATAGCAATTTATATTTTTAGCAAATATAGAGAATATCGCCATTTACAAGCTATATGTTGAGATTTATCTGATTTTTTGCCAACTGACAAACCTTTTACCTACTGTTTTTGTCAATTGACAAGTTTAATGCTGAACTACGTCTTCACCTTTGCCTTATCAATTTTAACAACTAACAATTGAAGTTGGCGTTTTAGTTTCTACATTTCACACCCTTAATTCTCAACTTCATCAAGTTTTTCAACACCCCCTCAGTATTTGCGTCTAATTTTGTTGAATAAATTTTTAATTCTTCAACCATGTCTATTTTCAACATTTTTTTAACGATTCACATCATCGGCGGCACGCTCGGATTGTTGGCAGGAACGTACATCGCTATTGCCAAAAAAGGCGATAAACAGCACAAATTGGTGGGTAAAATCTTCGCTTTCAGTATGTTGGGTGCGGGGTTTTGTTCCTTTGTTTTGGCGACAATGCACCGCAACGACTTCCTGTTTGTCGTCGGCATTTTTACGATTTACATGGTTGCAACGGGTTGGCGGTATTTGTATTTGAAAGACATTCTGAACGGTCAAAAAGCCTTGCTGATTGATTGGCTAATCATCGGTTTTATGGCGGTGGGCGCGTTGGTTTTTACCTACATGGGCGTCCGATTGGCCTTGGAAAAAGCTCCTTTTTGCTTGGTTTTTGCATTTTTTGCTTATACAAGTGTTGTTTTTATCATCAAAGATGTCAAAACGTATCGTGGTCATATCGAGACTAAAAACTATTGGTTGACGGCCCATTTGCAACGCATGATGGGCGCGTATATTGCCTCTCTGACGGCTTTTGCGGTCGTCAATGCGCCTCAACAAGTGTCCATTATTCCGTGGCTTTTGCCCACCGCGTTACTGATTCCGTTGGTTGTGAAATGGAGCAGAAAGTACAAAATACCCCTCAGTAAAACGGCTGTTTAGCATACTGTTACACGACATGGGCCACTGATTAGACGGATACGACTGATTTACACTGATTTTTTTTGTAAGCGTTTCCGTTAAAAAGAGGCATCCTTTTAAATCAGTAGTATCCCTCAAATCAGTGTGCTATTTTAGCCGTTTGCGTAACATGAGTTTTAACCTATTTTTCAATGAAAATCATTAAATTAATCCCCTTTTATGTATTGTTGTCTTGTTCGCTGAACGCGCAAACAGAAGTCAGTGTTTCTGATATTTCAAACTTTTATACCGCTTTTGATAGTCTTGAAAAAGGGGGTAGTAAATCTGACAAAGTCGCCATTATTCAAAAAATGTACTTGGATAAAGGCAGTTGGGCCGTAAAATATATAGTAGTATTAAAAAATCATAAAAAATGGAGAGAAAACACTTTTTAACGCAAGTTTTCAACGAAAAGAGCTTCAAAAGCGAAGATTTAGAGAAGATTCTCGACCAATACAAACGCTTAGAATTTGCCAAAGGCGACTATTTGGTCAAGCAAGGCACGACGGCAAATTATTATTACTTTATGGAAAGTGGCTACGCCCGTTCCTACGCGATTGATTTGGAAGGCAACGACATTAGCACCAAATTTTTTAGCGCGACAGACATTGTTATTGATTGGCATTCTTATTTTTTGCGGACAAAATGTCGGGAGGATATTCAAGCTGTATCGCCTTGTGTGGCTTGGAAAATTACGTTTGAAGACTTTATGAAACTGTTTGCTATTGAAGCATTTCGAGAAGTCGGGCGTACGCGTTTGGTCAACAATTATTTTGAGTTGAAAAACCACACCGTTTCTGTCATTGCCGACCCTGCAAAAGACCGCTATCTCAATCTTTTGAAAGCCAAACCCGACATTGTTCAGAATGTGCCGTTGAAGCAAATTGCGACATATTTGGGCATAACAGACACGTCTTTGAGCCGTATTCGTAAGGAAATTGCAGATAATAGGCTCTAATTATAATTTTGTTAATACACTTAAATTAAACGTATTAAAATATGAAAAGTAAAAATCTATTGGAATTAACGCCAACCGAATTGACGGAGAAAGAGAAGACTTTGAAAAAAGTGTTAGGTGCTTCCTTAGGCATTTTGTCTGTTCTTGCGCTTGCAATAATATTGCTGTTTATTCAAAAGCAATATACCGTTGGTTGGCCACTTTTAATGGTTCTTTTTTCCTTATCATCCATTTTATTTATCAACAAAAAAGAACTCAACGACATCAAAATTGAATTGGAAACAAGAAACAATGTCCATAACAGTAAAACCATGATATGATGATTACTTACAATTTCCCACAATGGATAGCCACGTTATTTACGCTTGTCTTTCCCGTTTCCGTTATTTTAATTGCTTTTTTAGCAAAAAAAAGTGCCGTTATTGGCCACAAAACCCGCACATTTTATGCGGTTTTGGGTTTTTATATCCTGTATTTGGGCTATGTCGGCTTGTGCAGTTTCAATGGGCTTTTCGACCGCGTTTTCTTGCCGCCGATGGTGCTATTGTACACAACATTTCCGTTGGCAGCGTTCCTTTTTGGTGTGGTTATCAATCTGAAAATATACAAAACAAGTTTGGACAATGTCTCATTGCAAGACCTCGTTCGGGTGCATATTTTCCGATTGTTGGGCGTGTTTTTCATTCTTTTGGCTTTTCACGATGCCTTGCCGAAACCCTTTGCCTTGATTGCAGGATTGGGCGATGTGATTACGGCTATTACAAGCATTTTTGTGGTAAAAGCCATTGAAAACAAGGCGAATTATGCCAAAAAGCTGACTTGTATCTGGAATACATTTGGCTTTTTGGACATCATTTTTACGGCAGTTATGGCCAATGTTTTGACTAAAATCTCGATTGATACAGGTGCGATGGGCGTTGATACTTTGGCGAAATTTCCCTTCTATTTTATTCCCGCTTTCGCACCACCGACGATTATTTTCTTACACGTTTCTATTTATAAAAAGCTATCGGCGATGAAATAGGGAAAATCGCCCGTTAATTAGTGATTTGTAACGTTACGAAGGGGTCAAACCTTCGTAACGCTTTTTTAAATCTATAAAACGTTCGACTTATGTGTGTTGCAATAAATAACCAATAATTCCGAAAATTCCTAACCTAACATTTCAAACCTGTATTTCTGCATTTTACGCAGCCTATTCTGCACTTCAATCAGTTCCATTTTATATCTCCTAGTAGTCGGCTTCCATTTGCCTCATCAAAGCCCATTATAAAGTTTTGTGACATTTTTTTCAACAAAAAAACACTTCTTGCCCTAGGACAAGATTGTCCTTTTCCACGCCCTCTACCTTTGTACCATCAAAAGGAGATAACGCATTTCTTTAGATGTTTAAAACAGTTTTATTTCAATAATTCCTGTTACGCAAGCGGCTAAAATGGCACACTGATTTGAGGGATACGACTGATTTAAAAGGATTTCTTAATGTAAACGCTTATAGAAAAAATCAGTGCAAATCAGTCGCATCCCTCAAATCAGTGTGCCATTGGGTAACATCAGTCAATAACAATTTTAAAAAATAAAGGTCATGGAAAAGCAGAATGAATTTATGCTCTTGTTCAGATTTGAACCCACCAACAACTACCAACCTACCGAAGCAGATAGGGTAGAAAGTCAACAAGCGTGGGGTAGTTTTATCGGCAACATTGCCATTCAAGAACGCTTGGTAAGTACGTATCAATTGGGTTTTACGGGCAAGCAAATTTTTGCCGATAAATCAATTGCCGACGGTATGAGTGTTTTAGCCAATCAAAGTTTGGGCGGCAATATGGTGGTGCGGGCCAACAACTTAGACCACGCCGTTGAAATGGCAAAAAATTGCCCGATTTTGCAGATGGGCGGCACGGTAGAAGTACGCGATGTCGTACCGATGTAGTCGCTAAATCGTGCTTATGTAGAGAGGTTTGACAACTTTCTAAAAAGTTGTTAAATCTCAAACATAAACACACAATCAATTAAAAATAAATATTTTATTCATTATTAAAAATTAATAACTATCATGGCTTTACCTAATATTTTCATGACATCAGTCGCTAACGGCGTTATTGCCCGTATCAACAAACTTTCGGCAACGACACCTGCTCAATGGGGCAAAATGAACGCCACGCAAATGCTGGCACACAACAACGTGACCTTTGAATTTGCTTATGAGGAAAAGCACAGCAAGCCCAATTTTTTCATGGCTTTCATCCTTAAAAACCTTGTTAAAAAGGGTTTGACAAACGAAGTTCCGTACAAAAAAAGTGCTTCGACGGCCCCTGAATTTATTATCGGAGACGATAGAAATTTTGACGTTGAAAAGAAACGCTTAGTCGATTACATCAATAAAACATTGCAATTGGGCGAGAAGGAATTTGACGGTCGCGTGTCGATGATTTTTGGCCCAATGACCGCAACTGAATGGAATAATTTGTTTTACAAGCACATTGACCATCATTTGACGCAATTTGGGGTGTAGTTTTTACCCCCTCAGTATTTTTCCTACATTGTGCTGTTTTGTTTTGCATTTTAAGCAGAAATTTTTGCTTCGGATTTTCACGGCGGCGTAGTTGCCAAGTCTCGGTAATATTATAAGCAACTGACTACTTTTCTACGCGGTGTAACTGCGAAACTGTTGATTTTGCGGTTACACCGCATGGAAAACGGGGTTTGTGAGTGCCATATTACCGATATTTTGCAGCTACGCCGCAATGTGAAGTCAAAAGAGATACATCCGAACCCTTAAATTTTTTATAAATCCTGCCCATTCTAATTCCCAACAACTCAATCTAAGGAACGCGAAATAAATAAAAGCGTATTTTCATACACACTGTTTTTCGCTGCGCGAAAAAGGCGTGTGTGGAGAAAATCTATCGGAGGCAGCTTGTT
>JAYSRS010000598.1:0-3091 GCA_043720935.1 Saprospiraceae bacterium | reverse complement strand
GAATCCCGAATCCGTTAGGATTCGCACGTTTGTTCAAAATGCGCCGAACTTTCAACGTGCGAATCCTAACGGATTCGGGGAACTTTCACGGTTATTTTATCTATAAATGTGCGAATCCTAACGGATTCGGGCTTTAAAAAAAGATGTGGGTAATGGACAGGGTTGCAACCTCGACGACGTTACAGAAAAAACAAAAACTTCGTGTTCTCTGTGTTCTCCGTGTGAAACCTGAAACCTTAATTACTCAAAGGCATATTAATGCCAAACATCCAAATCGGCTTTTTTGCCATTTTACCGTCTCGATATACCCAACTCAAATCCAAGCGCAGCACCCGAAACAAGCCGTAACCTATGTTATCAAGCCCGACACCTACCTCCGCGTAGTTGCCTAATTGCGGTGTATTCAAGTACGCCACCCGCACCACTTCCTTGAATCCGAGCTTTCGAATCAACGGAATTTTGCCCAAAATAAACCCGTCAAAATGGTGTTGCCAATGCGCTGTAAAATAGTTATCAGTTGTTGAATATTGGTAATACGGCAAATCAAAAAAGCCGCGCATAAAATGAATGCGCTCCGCCAAACCAAATTCATTGCCGTTGAAATGGTTTAAATCCATGAATGACACATGTTTTTTACTTAGAAATGCGCCAAATTCTGTCCGAAATTCTGAATAACCCAACAAACCCGTAGGCAAAGATTCTTGCTCAATGCTCAATTTTATTTTTTCAAAATCAACAAAATCCGTCGTTCCGTTGCCAAAAGCCTTCTGAAAACGCGCCCTAAAAATCGGAAAACGCGGCGTTTCATTGAATTTTCCGTAAGGATAAGTCGTGTATTTTTGATTCGGCGTCCACGACACATTCACGTCAGTAAGCACGGCTTTCGTAGATACAAAAGAACTAGCACCGCTTAGCGTTTGAAACGGAAAATTGTTCCGATAATTCTCACCTTGTTTTTTAAAACTGTAATGCGTCGAAATACTGAGGGGGTCGCGTTGGGTCGCTTCGAGGGCGATGCTGCCCGTCAAACCGTTCGTTATTTCACGGCCAAAAGACAGTCTAGCGAAGGTTTTTTCGTAAGCAAAATAGGCGTGTTGTTTTTGATACAAGGCTTGATAGGTGGCCCATTGCGCGGAAATTGGCTCATTTTCGTTGAATTGTTGCACTTTTTGGCCAAAATTCAAGCTAATATTGGCGCGATTGAAGTAATTAAACAAATAATTTCCGTTGAATTCGCCGCGTAGTTTTTGCTCCGCAAAACTGTAATTGATGGCAGGCGAAAGGTTCAAACGCTGCTTTGTTGGTGCGAACAGACTGTCTTTAAAATTCTTTGAATAATTGAACGGCAACCGCAGATTCAGCCCTTGAACGGCGTTAAAATTGATGGCATTCAGCACCGAACCGAAGCCAATTGACGTACTTTTGTACGTATTTCGGTAAGTATAACCAAATAATAACTTCGATATTTTGAACCGATTGCCTTGCCGCATCATCGAATCAATGTACGGTTTCGACTTCTGAATGGTCTGAATCGAGTCTTTTTTCTGATAATCTTTGACTTCTTCCGTCGTCAACGGAATCGGTCGGATGCTTTCCCACTGTTTGAGGTCGTTCGTTTTTGTCGCTTTCACCGCCGTAAACACTTCATTATTGAAAAATTTTGGCGAAAAACTCGGCCTCAAATTGTAATTGGAAAAAACGCCGTTGAAAAACCCTTTGACTTTGAAAGCAAAAACTTGAAACCTAAAATCAAGGCGTTGACTGAAAATACGCCACACGCCTTTGTCGAGTTTAACATAATTTTGTTGCAATTGAACTGTGTCTATAATGTCTTGTTGCAAACTTCTTCCCGTCACGAATAAATCCGTTGCATATATATTCCATTGGTTGTCAATGATATAAATAAAACCTGCCCAAGTCGGGTCTTCTTTGCGAAGCGGAATGACTTGAATTTTATAGACAAATTGCTCGTCAATCCGACTGCTCGAAATGAGTTTATAGCGGTAATTAGCCAAGGCATTTTCGGCAATCGGCGACATGATTTGACGGTTCAAATCGTTGTTAAAATTCTCATATAAATTAAAATCAAACAGCGTTGCGCGGTTAAATCCGAAGCCGTTGTCGTTGCCACTGACTTTCGATGTTATCAATTCTTCCTTCACTTTATCGCCCGAAACGTTCATTTTCGACACTGTTTCGGCCAAATACAAGATGCCACTACGCGTCAACGTGTCAATTGACCCGCCAAAATCGCCGAGGTTTTGGCCCATAAATTTAGTTGGCGCATCGTCAATTCGTTGCACACCTTTTATATACACATCGCAGATGTAGGATTTGACTTGTTTCAAAAAGAAACCACGGTTCTCAATCGCCTTGCGGATAATCGGATACGCGGGGTCTTCGGCATTCGATTTTATAACGACTTCCGCTAATTCGACTTCCGCCACATCAAGCGAAATATCCAGCTTTGTTTTGCCCGAAACCGTAACGGATTCAATTCTTTTTTTATACCCAATTGATTGATAAACAATACGATACGCGCCATCGGGCAAATCGAAAAAATAGACCCCCTCAGTATTTGCAGTCGTTCCACGGGTCGTTCCTTCCAAATAGACATTCGTAAAAGGCAGAACAGTACCCTTTGTGTCAGTGATTTTGCCCGTCAATTGTGCATACGCGACGAGTGTGAAAGTCGTTAAAATTAGTGTGAATAAAGCGTTTTTCATTGTTTTAAATATTAGTTTAAATTTAAATTCAATAACTTCGGTACTCGCCAGATTCTAGCGTTAATCAGTTGGTATTCTCTTGTCTAATTGCGGCGTAGCTGCAAAATCTCGGTAATATCTTCTATCTAGCCGTTTTACTATGCGGTGTAACCGCTAAAAGGGCTGTTTTGCGGTTACACCGCATAGATGAATGGTTGTAAATCAATAAGTTACCGATATTTTGCAGCTACGCCGCAATTAGACCAGAACAGATAATAATTAATTAACGCTTAGGAATGCGAAATAAATAAAAGCGTATTTTCATACACACTGTTTTTCGCTGCGCGAAAAAGGCGTGCGTGGAGAAAATCTATCGGAGGCAGCTT
>JAYSRS010000597.1:0-26744 GCA_043720935.1 Saprospiraceae bacterium | reverse complement strand
CGTTGCATCGGTAAATGTGTAGTTGTGAACTGCCGATGTTGTGCCGTTGCCTTTGACGTTGCCGATAGCTGTGTAAGTTGTGCCATCCGCGCTGCGCTCAATTGTAAAGCCTTGATTGTCGCGTTCAGAAGCGGTAAGCCAAGACAAAACGGTTGTATTGTTGTTGGTTTTAGCTTTGAAACTGACCAACTCAACAGGAATAGCAGTATTAGAATAGAAATAGATATTGTCTAACCAAATCGTTGGGCCTGGGCTTGTGGCACTTGAAATGATAAACTGACCGATATGCGCCCGTTCTGCCAAGGTTGTGAAATCAGCCAAAGTAATGTCCAATGCTTGCCATGAACCACCTGGAAGAGTAAATGATAACTCATGTTCTGTATCGTCGCCCGTTCCAGGGGCATTATAAACGCCGTTTGCACCAAAGTCAACGAGTTTTACACGGAAGCTAGTTGCCGCATTGGCCGTCCATGCGTCAATGTGCAAGAAGGTAGCAGGTGTTGCATCGATGGTTGCGATAGGTTCTGCACCTTGATAGTTGAGGTTTTCGTACTTTTTAGTGTTATTACCACCAATTAATACATCAGAATAAACCGTAGTTTGTCCCCAACCTGGATTCCAATTTGTACCAACCAAATCTGCATAAGCATTGCTGAATATAGAAATGACATTCGCTTGCGGACGTGTCGGTGTTGGTGCAGCCGTTGCAGGTGATGTTGGGCCAGCAACAGGATTGTTGTACAAATAGACATTGTCCAACCAAAACGTTTTGCCACTAGGCGGGGTCACGAGAATCAATTGCGCCAAATTTGCTTTTGTTGTCAAACCTGTAAAGCTAGTGAGAGGTACGTCAATGGCAAACCAACCGCTTGCCGTAGGTGTGAAAGGCAACTCAATAGACTCGGCATCATCGCCAGCAGGGTCAAAAACGCCATTTGCGCCAAAGTCTCTAAGTTTGACTTTGAAGCCATCTGCACCTGCTGCATCTGCTGTCCAAACGTCTAAGTGGATATGGGTTTTTGACGTGGCATTAATCATGTTTGCGCCTGTAAATTCAATACCTGAATACTGATGATTGGTGTATTTTTTAGTCGCATTACCCGCAATCGTCACATCTGCTACATCTGCCACATCCCAAACGGCTGACCACGTGTCAACACCGACGTTTGTATAAGCATTGCTGAACAAAGAAGTCACATTCGCTGCCAATCTAGTCGGTGTTGGTGCTGCCGTTTGAGGGCCAGGAGAAGTGACTGTTAAAGTTGCTGTTGTGCTACCTGCTGCATACGCACCCGCCGCCGCTTGATTGGCCGTGATGACAGAAGTACCTGCGCCAACGATAGTCACGGTGCTGCCGCTAATCATGGCAACGCCTGTGTTGCTACTTTGGTAAGTAAATGCGCCTGAACTTGGACTTGTAGGTGCAGTGAGAGAAAAAGCAGGGTCGCCGACTAACTTAGCTGGAACAGAAAAACCTGTAAGCGTTGGCACGTTGGCGGGTTTCCAGAAATAAAGGTTGTACAAGTAAACTGACTTTGTACCCGCCCTGTAAGCCATCGGGAATTCTTCAAACTTGAATTGGATGAGATTGCCTACCGAAAATGCCGTTTGCGATGTGTAATCCGTTAGCGGCACATCAAAGCTATTCCAACCAGCTGTTGTCACGTAGGTCACATATCTTTCTCCACCACCGCTACCGCCGACGAGAGAGATTCTGAGCGTCGTAGCAACGCCTGTCCAGATATCCCAGTGTAGATTTGTCATACTTGACGCATTGATAGAGCCTGCAAAATCAATACCTTGATAGTCAAGCGTAGCGTATTTTTTAATCGCATCTCCTGCAATAGGAAACTCCATAAATGTTGTTCCTTGACCCCAGTCTGGGAAAAAATTAATACCTGCGTGTGGCAGCGCAGCAGGTGTAAAATTAGTACTCAAAGGCGTATAAGCGGTACTTAAAACAGAGATAACATCTGCTGCGGCCTTTGTAGGTGCAGTAGGCGCAGTCGTCGGCTGTGCGACGAGGCGAACTGCGGTGAATAAGAAGGCACAAAGTGCCAAAAGTGTAAACTTTTTCATCAATAATTGTTAGTTGATAATGATTAATGGTAAATCGTAAATGGTAAATCGTTAGTTATGTCGCGTTATGTTATCCAATTTTTTAAGCATATAAAGCGTGTGAGGGCTTTGTGTGCAACAAAGTACCCCCCTCAGTATAAAAGCCTTTTAGCCGCTTTTGAAGTGCTGACTTTTAAAAGTCGTCCTATCTGCGGTAAACGTTAAATTTAAAGTGTAAAATCTGCGGCGTGCCTTGGATAAGGCAAAAGGATAGTCGCTAAACCCATGGTTAGTTTAGCATAAAGTATTGATAATCAATAAAGTGAAAAGTTATAAGTGATAAGTTATAAGTGAAAAGTTATAAGTGAAAAGTGAAAAGTGAAAAGTTATAAGTGAAAAGTTATAAGTGAAAAGTTATAACTTTTCACTTAACTTACAGTTTTTTAAAGACGCGCACGTAATCCACTGCCATTTGTTGCGGAAAGACGCTTGCGGCATCGGGCGAACCTGGCCAATCGCCGCCAACGGCCACATTAAAGATTAAAAAGAATGGCTCATTGAACGGATAAGCCGCGCCACCAACTTTTGACTTGTCGAATTTGTTGTAAGAAATATCATCTATGAATATTTCTATTTGGTCGGCTTCCCAAACGAGGGAATAGACGTGAAACTTATCGGCATACGTCCCACTTGCGCGGGTGTAAGTAGTGGTGTATAATTGACGTGACCCATTCGGTTGCGCCCAGTGCATGGTCGCGTGTACTTTGTTCGGTTCTTTACCAACAAGTTCCATGATGTCAATCTCACCACAAGCTGGCCAGTTTGTTTGGTCAATCTTTTTGCCGAGCATCCACAAGGCGGGCCAAATGCCTTTGGTAACGGGCAGCTTGGCGCGAATGTCAATGCGGCCAAACGTAAATTCTTTTTTACCTTTCGTCAATATGCGGCTTGACGTGTATTCTCGACCACTAAACGTTTCTTTTCGGGCTTGAATGACCAACTTGCCATCCGTTAAAAAGACATTTTCGGGGCGGTTGTTGGTATAATACTGCAACTCATTGTTGCCCCAACCGCCACCACCTACATCGAATCCCCAACTTGTGAGGTCGAGCGAGGTGCCGCTAAATTCATCCGCCCATGCACTCGTATAGCCTGTGTAAGAAGTGGGTGTTTCGTAGCCGTCGGCAGGGATAAAGACGTAAGTATCGTCATTGCGAATCGTTGCCGTGCCAATACCCGATGCTCCTGTTGGAATCGTGGCGTTTTTGGCATTCGACAAAGCGACCGTAAATGTTTCGTCTGCTTCTTTCAAGGTATCGCCGACAATGTTGATTTCAATGACCCCCTCAGTAGTTTGAGGTTTGAAGGTGATTGTACCCGTTTTAGCGACGTAATCGGCGGGTGTTCCTGCCGTTCCATCGGCAGTTACGTAGTCAACAGTAACAGTTTGGTCGGTTGCACGGCTTAGATTGACTTTAAAGGTGGCTGTACCCATCGGGTTATCGCCTTCAAATATCGCAATGCTGCTGATACTAAGCGTCGGCGGCTCAACAGGCTTTACGGGGTCTGGGTCTTTATCGCCACAATTTACGAACGTAAAAGCAAAGGCGAATAGAGCTGGAAGGATAAATATCTTTTTCATAATCTTGTTATTTTAAAGTTTATTGATGGAACATGTGTTTTTTGGAGAACACATAGGCATATAGGAGACATAGTTTTTTCTTTTTGGAAACACATAGGCAAAATAGGACAGACATATAGTTTTTGACTAATACCTTTTTCAATGTGTCCTATTTGCCTATGTGTTCTAAAAGAAGAAAAAACTACGTGTCCTATTGTGCCTATGTATTCCAAAAAAACATGTGTTAAACTGGCACAAGCGTAAACCGCCAGAAGCCCGGCCCAAAGTTGATGTAAATCACCATCCGCGTGGCCGTTAGTTCTTTAATCAAATACGTTGTTGAGGCGGCAGGTGTGGGCGCCAATGCACCCGTTGTCACTTTGTACAAGCCCATAAACGCACCTGAACCGATGAGTTTAATGTCCGTTGCCGTCACCACAAATCTTTTTGGCGTTGACTCTACCCATGCTTTGTAGGCAGCAGGAACAGTCGATGTTGGTTGACAGCCGATGGGTAAGCCCATACCTGCGGGGTAGGGATTGCCGCCTTCTTCATCTGCCCAAAAATCGCCTTTAGCATCGTAAATAAATGTACCATCCACGTTGAAACTGTACTCATCGTTGTACATACACGGGCGAGCAGCAATGTCACCTTGCGGAATGGCCCACCATGTTGTGCCAAAAGTCGCGTCTGGCCCGACCCATAAAGACCCTGCTTCGGGGGCGAGTTTCCATTTCTTGACGCTGCAATTGGTCAATAGTTTGATGTTGCCTGTACAAGCCGACGGGTCATCTTGGGCTATCACAATGTCTTTGGTTGTTGTCCCCATGCCGCCTTTACCGAAGGCACTTAACGTCACTTTATACGTGCCTTTGCGCGGATAAGTGGCGATAATGACGCTACTGTCTGCCGTTGTGCCGTCGCCCAAATCCCATTTTTGAAGAAATGAACCAACTGTTTTGTTGGTCAACGTGAATTTGTTTGGATTGGCGGTCGGCGTAACGTCAAAAGCCGCCGCTGGCACGCCACCAATATCAATCGTGTCATCAATTTGTGGTTTGCAACCCATCATCAGGGCAATGGCAAACACTAAGGCATATTGGATTGAGTGTATCTTTTTCATTTTAATTATCTTTTTTGTTAAAAAACAATGCTTTATACTGAGGGGTGTCTTTTTTGTCTAGGTTTTTGTCTAGGTTTTTGTCGCTACGGGTTTTGTCATTCAGAAGGAAACTCTATTCTCTGTGGCTTTAAACTCTTTCTGAATGACAAAACTCGTTAGGACTAAAACCTAGACAATCACAGAGAATAGAGTTTCCTTCTGAATGACAAAACTCGTTAGAACAAATTATTAATAGCCTACGTTTTGCTTAAAATTACCTTGCATGATGATAATTTCCCCTTCTGGAATCGGCAGCAACTCATGCTTATTGGCCTTGTAACCTTGGCTACCTAAAACAGTTACTGCTTTGTTGGTACGCACCAAATCCCAAAAGCGCATACCTTCCGTAGCGAGTTCCAAGCGGCGTTCTGTATAAATATCTTCCAACAAAGCTGCACCAGCCGATGTACGGGCGGGTAAAGTAACGCGAGTCCTAACGCGGTTCAAATACGTCAAGGCTTTGACATCGTTACCGCTTCTATTGAAACATTCAGCCGCTAACAACAAGACATCCGCCAAACGGATTTCTTTGATGTTGTAACCCCAGTTTAAAGCAGGTTCGCCCGATGTGGCTTTGAAGGCTGCGAGTGGCGCGTACTTCTTGATAAAGTAATCCGTGTTTTGATACCCCACAGTATAAGTTGCACCCGCCGCTTTCAAGGCTTTGCCGTCAATGATGGTTGCCGAAAAACGGGGGTCATTCTGCATGAAATTGGCCAAATCCGTAGAAACGGGGCAAAAACTCCAACCTGTGGCAAAGTTTGCGCCTACAAAGTCGCGCATCCCGCAAAACTGAACATCTTTGTTGCCTTCGTTGCCATCAACACCGTTGCCCCAATCGCCTTTGCGGTTGCCCGAACAGTGGACTTCAAAGATAGATTCTTTGCCAAACTTGTTGTCAGGTTTGAAGATGTCCGCGTAGTTTTTTTCAAGCGTGTAAAGATTAGAATTAATGACTTCCTCAAATAAAGTAGCCGCTTCACCCATCCGTGCGTTGTTGTTTTGGAACAAAATCGCTTTACCAAGCATCGCTTTTGCCGCGCCTTTTGTAATCCGTCCCAACTCGTCGGCAGGTACGCTTTCGGGCAACTGCGGTGTGGCGATGACCTCCTTCAAATCCTTCTCAATTTGAGCATAAATGGCCGCAGGTGTCGCTTGCGTTTGCTTATAAATGGCGTCGGCGGCAGGTGTTGCTGTCACTAAAGGTGCGCTGCCGAACCAACGGACTAAATCGAAGTAGTAATAAGCGCGCAAAAACTTAGCTTCGGCTACGTAACGCGCCTTTTTATCGGGCGTCAATCCCGTAATCGTGCCTTCCGATTTCTCAATCACAAGGTTTGCACGGTAAATGCCTATAAAATTCTTAGACCATAAACCCGCTTGTGGGCCAAGAGTTGGACTCATCGTAAAATTGTTGTACGCCACCCAGTTTGGTTGGTCGGAAGCATCCGAACCACCCGCGTGGGTATCATCGCTTGCTGCGTTGAGTAAGCCCATTTTCATCGCAAAACCTGGCGAAAAGCCCAATGGATCATACGCTGCTACCAAGCCTTGGAACAATTGTCCTTCGGTTTTGTAGAAATTGCTTTCCAAGACCGTTCCGCGTGGCGAAAGGTCAATAATGTCTTTTGAACAAGACGTTATGGCCATAAATAGGACGACTAAAAGTCCTGTGGTGTATCTTAAATTTTTCATCTTCTTTATTCTATTTACGGTTAAAATTCATTTAATTATTGCTTAAAAACGCTTTTATACTGAGGGGGTGCTTTGTGAACACACATTATTTTGGAGGAACACATAGACACATAGGTTTTAGACATTTTTTTTCTTTTAATAAAGTACTGATGTTACGCAATGGCCCACTGATTAGACTGATGCGACTGGTTTACACTGATTTTTTTCTATAAACGTTTCTGTTAAAAAAGAAATCCTTTTAAATCGGTCGCATCAGTGGCCCATTTTAGCCGCTTGCGTAACATGAGTAAAGTATCTAATTTACTTCTACAACTCGACCCTTCGTGACCAACAACACCCGAGTTTTATATTAAAACTCGACTGTTTACGACCAAGTTTGCCCTATTGTATGCCCCAAACAAGCGAAAAAGGGGCTTTATACTGAGGGGAGTCTCTTTTTTGTCTAGGTTTTTGTCTAGGTTTTTGTCGCTACGGTTTTTGTCATTCAGAAGGAAACTCTATTTTCTGTGTGTATAAAATGTATAAAATGTACAAAATAAAGTTTCCTTCTGAATGACAAAACACGTTAGGACTAAAAACTAGACAACACGCGACAATCACCACAAAATAAAGTTTCTTTCTGAATGACAAAACACGTTAGGACTAAAACCTAGACAAAAAAAAAACTCTGTGTCCTCTGTAAACTCTGTGTGAAGCAAAAATCCTAAAACGCCGCACTTAAACCAAACATAAACGACCGTGCTTGTGGGTAGAAACCTCTGTCCACACCAAAGCTGTTGCCGCTGCCGATTTCAGGATCGAAGCCTGTGTACTTCGTAAAGGTCATTAAGTTATTGCCCGAGGCATAGACGCGGAAACGGGTTAAGCCGATTTTCGACATAATACTGAGGGGTACTGTATAACCGATTTGTAAAGTTCTGATGCGGAAATACGAGCCATCTTCGACGTAAAAGTCTGAACTACGGCTGAAATTTTGGTTCGGGTCGCCCATAATCAAACGCGGATATGTGTTTGATGTGCCTTCACCTGTCCAACGACCGAGTGCATCGGCTGTCATATTGGCCATTTGTAGGTCAAAACGGCGCGTGGCTTTGAAAATATCGTTACCCGCTACACCTTGACCGAACAAAAGAACGTCGAAACCCCGATAAGCCGCCGTTAAATTGAAACCATACGTCACGCTAGGTGTCGGGTCGCCAATTTTAGTGCGGTCATTGGCGTCAATAACACCATTGCCGTCAATATCTTGAAAACGGAAGTCACCTGGCTTGGCATCTGGTTGAATCGGCTTCCCGTCTTTACCCTTGTGAGCAACGACATCAGCTTGATTTTGGAAAATACCTTGCGTTTTGTAACCATAGAAATAACCAAAAGACTCACCCACTGTACTACGTGAAATCTCCAAGTTCTGCGGACTAAACGTTTGACCTGGAAAAAACTTCAACTCCGTTCCTAAATTTGTTATTTCGTTGCGAATAAAAGACACATTGCCCGTTAAACCCAAGGCCACCTTACCAATTTTTCTTTCGTAACCCAACTCAACTTCAACACCTCTATTCACTAAGCTCGCAATATTGGCCTCTGGGCCAGAGTTACCCAACCAATCTGGCACTTTTTGACGCAACAACATACCCGACGTGTTTTTTTCAAATACATCAACCGTCAAAGAGAATTTCTTAAAGAGTTTTGCATCAAAGCCAATGTTCGCTTGCGACGTGCGTTCCCATCTCAAATCAGGGTTGGCAATCGCGTCAGGGCTGATACCATTGACAAGTTTGTCGGCTGTGCCAAACGTATAGTTACGACCGCCCCCAACAAGAGACACATAACGAAAGTTACCGATTCTATCACTGCCCGTCACACCCCATGAACCACGAATTTTCAAGAAGTTAATCGGCGTAATGTTCTTAATAAATGCTTCTTCCGACAATACCCAACCGACTGAAACAGAAGGAAATAGACCAAACTTGTTATTCGGGCCAAAGCGCGGCGAACCGTCTCGACGCAACAAAGCCGAAAACAAATACTTGCCCGCATAATCATAGTTGATACGACCAAAATAAGACAAAAGGGCGTCTTCGTACTCAAAACCACCACCCGTTTGGTCAGCTTGAACCGACGAATAATTGAGTGAAGCGTCTTTGATATTATTGACAGGCATATTTTGAACACTCGCAATCACATTTTCACCATAATTTTTGTTGGCTTCTTGACCGACAAGCGCGGAGAGATTGTGCTTATCAAGGGTTTTTGTGTAAGATAACGTGTTGTTCCACACCCAATACAAACCACGGCTTTGACTGCGGGTGTAAACCGTAACATCAGAGCGGTTTGCCGCATTGAGGTAGTACAAAGGTCTGAAACCATTGAAACCATAAGACGCTAAATCCGCCCCGTAAGTTGAGCGAAACTTCAAACCTTTAATGGGTTCAACCTCTATAAACGCATTGGCCACAATCTTATCTGCCCAACCGTTGCCTTGTGCCACTTCCGTTGCGGCAACAGGATTGAGGATTTCAGAACTCACATATTTAGAAATACCGTAAGGCTGACCCGCTTCATTTCGCACTACCGCAAAGTTTTTGAAGATAGGGCTGCTCAATACTGAGGGGTCGGTTTCGATAAGCGGCGTTAAAGGATCCATGTTCATCGCACGGCTCAAAACGCCCCCATATTCACTGTTTGTTGACACACCTCTCGACACTACGCGTGTATAACCAAGGGTTGTCCCCATGTTGAAATAGTCATTGAGTTTATGCGTCGAATTAACCCGCGCTGTGTAGCGTTCCCAATTCGATTGCTGCGAACCGACGATACCCGTTTGATTGTAATAACCAAACGATGCATAATATTTTGATTTATCGTTACCGACCGAAATGCCCAACTCATGGTTTTGCAAAGGCGCGGCATTGTTGAAAACAGCGGCTTGCCAGTCCGTTCCTTTGCCATATACTGATGGGTTTGCAAAAAGAACTTCACCCTTCGATGCGACTGACGCTTCGTTCATTAAAGTGGCGTATTGTGTCCCATTCAACAAAGCCAATTTACGCGAAGGGGCTTGTTGACCAATATACATATTGTACGTGACGCCCGTTTTACCCGCTTTACCTTGCTTTGTCGTGACGATAATCACACCCGCCGCCGACCGTGCGCCATAAATAGCCGCCGAAGCCGCATCTTTCAAGACTTCAATTGACTCAACGTCGGCTTGATTCAAGTAATCAATGCCGCCCGTCACAGGTACACCGTCCACAACGTAAAGCGGTTCAGAGCCATTAATAGACGTGGTGCCGCGAATCCGCACCGTCGCGCCTTCACCAGGCTGTCCCGAACCCATTGAGACAAAAACACCCGCCGTCCGACCCGACAAAGACTGTTCGATACGTGACACAGGCATGTTTTCTAAGTCAGAGCCTTTGACTTTTGCAATCGCACCCGTCACAACCGCTTTCTTTTGCGTACCGTAACCGACCACGACGAGTTCTTCAAGCGTTGCATCGCTTTCCAATTGAATGTTTAGGATTTGCGCGTTTTCAACCGCTACTTCTTTTGATTTGTAACCAACAAAAGAGACAATAATGACGGCCTTATTGTTTCTGACCGTCAACTTGTAGTTGCCATCAATGTCAGCTAAAGTGCCATTTGTCGTGCCTTTTTCGGTGATAGATGCGCCCACAAGGGCCTCTTTGCCATCGGTGACTGTACCGCTTACGGCGATAGCGGATGTTTGCGCCGTCAATTGCCCTGCCGAGAGAAGGAGCAACAAGAGTAGATTAAATAAGGTACTTTTAATTTTCATACATTTTAGATTTATAATGTAGAGACACACGGCCGTGCGTCTCTACGTATGCGTTTGACAATCACAATGTAGATACACACGGCCGTGTGTATCTACGGCGTAAACAATCACGCGACATGATACACACGGCCATGTGTATCTACCGTACTACAACAATCTTCTCGCTTTGAAACGTCGCACCCACGCGAACACCCACAACATAGACACCCGCCGCAAGGCCTTTCGTAGAAACAACGTGCGATTGAACACCATTCGCCGCCAATGTTTGGCTGTAAACAGTTTGACCCGATACGTTTGTCAACATGATGTTTGCAGAGCCTTTAACGTTTTCCGTCAAATTGAGGGTAATAGAAGCCTCTGATACTGAGGGGGCCACAGAGAACAAGTTTTTAGTAAATGTTACGTCGTTTGTACCAACGCCCGTTTTAAAGAAGTAAATGTTATCCAAATACACTGTTGTACCAGACGGTACACTTTCCAATTTCAACTGGCCAATGCCCGTTTTAACGACCAACGGATAAGACGCCAAAGGGATATCAAAACTGTTCCAACCCGAAAGCGTCGGTGTTAAGGTGACAGAGCTTTCAAATTGTGCCAACGGTGGGATATTGATTAAAAACACTTTGAACGATGTCATGCTTGGTGTCCACAAGTCAATGTGTAAGTAGTTCATCGTCGTTACGTTGACCGCAGGCGTGAGTTCTATGCCTTGATAATTGAAGTTTGCATACTTTTTAGTGGCATTTCCAGCGATTTGAACATCTGTTACAAGGGTCGTTTGTCCCCAATTTGGATTCCAATTCGTTCCTGCAACGTCCGTGTAAGCGTTGCTGAACAATGAAATAACACTTGCCGCAGGGCGTGTTGGTGTCGGTGCAGCAACCGTTGGCACCGTTCCCGCAATAACATTTACTGTTAGTGTACCCGTTGCATTGACCGCACCTAATTTTGCAGTAATCGCCGTTGTACCAACCGCTAGACATGAACCAACACCCAAAGCATTGACTGTGGCCGTAGCAGGTGTGCCGCTTGTGAAGGTAAAATAGGCTTTATTAACTTTCAAAGCCGTTGCGACGCTATTGACAGGAAAAGTACACGTCAAACCGCTTGCTTCAAAGCTGTCACCGACGCCTTTTGTCAAGGTTTCCGTTGCCATGCTTACCGTCGGTGTACCAACGACTGTCGCTGCAAGGGTTTCGTATTGAATATTGTCCAACCAAATAGTGTACGCGCCTTCGTCCGAGCCTTCTGCAAAGTGGAACAAACCCGCTTCTGCTGTCAATTTTGCAGGTGCAGGAATAGGGATAATGACTTTTGTCCACGTTGTGGTAACAGCGATTCTCTCCAATTCTGTTTGATAGACAGCTGCTGTTGCCATGTTGCCTAAACCCGCTACGTTCAAGGTTTTAGCCGCGCTGCCTTTAATCCAAAACGACACCGCATTGTAAGTCGATAAGTTGCGCGGTGTTGCATCCACAAACGCACCGCCCGTATAACCCGCCGCAGGAACAACAATCTTGATGGAAGATGTGCCCGATTGATTGACTGTATTGTCAATTGTTACGGCGTTAGTCGAGCCATCGAAAGCGGCAAAAGTGACGCCTGTTGCGTAAGCGTCCGTGAAAACAGCCTGTGCAGAAAGGCTGGCCGTTGTGAAAAGTGCTAGACACAGCACGATAGAAGTAAAGTTTCTTTTCATTCTTTTTAGATAATTGAATTTGAAATAAAATTTTGAATAATCGCAGATACCTTTTGTAAGGTGTTGCAATTATCCATTCTAACAAGGAAATATAAGGTAAAAAGTTGCAAGACAAATACAAGACAGACTAAAAATAAGGCTGGACAAGTCAATATTGCCCATTTGAGTCGTTTGTTAGGTTGTGTGAATCAAGTAGAGAATCCCATAAACTTGTTATTTATTTTAACAAATTATGTAGATTAAATCAATCTTAACCTTATAAATTGTCATAAATGGTCATGTTATCCATGAATAAACTAACAAAATGAACACAATGCGCTAAAACTCATTTTAGAATATCTTTTAAACTTTCGATTAATGTCTTGTTGTCTAAATCAGCGACCAAATTTGCACCCATCACTTTAAAGTCCCCCTCAGTATTTATGGGTATTGTAACCCATTTATGTTTTTCTAAGAAAATAAAAGACTGGAAAAGGTGTCAGTAGTGTAAGGTAGCCTTACATTCGCACATCATTTTTTCATCTTAAAAAGCCTTCTATGTCAAACGGCATTTCTTTGGACAATATATCCGACACACTGAAAATAACGGTTAAAGACAATATCCTCATTGTTGCACTCAATCGTCCGAACAAACGCAATGCAGTGAGCGATGAGATGGTGTTAGCACTTGAAAAAGTTTTCTCAAACGTACTCAAAAACGTCAAATGCGCCATTATCTACGGTGAAGGAACTCATTTTAGCGCGGGGCTTGATTTGTCAGAACTCGCAGAACGCAGTGCTGTTGAGGGCATGCACCATTCGCGTCGGTGGCATCAAGCGTTGGAAAAAATACAGTTTGGAACAGTGCCTGTTATTGCTATTTTGCATGGGGCTTGCGTGGGTGGTGGCTTGGAAATTGCGAGTGCTTGCCACATTCGCGTGGCCGAAAATTCTACGTTTTATGCTTTGCCTGAAGGACAACGCGGCATTTTTGTCGGCGGCGGGGCATCAGTGCGTTTACCAAAATTGATTGGCACGGCGCGCATGATGGACATGATGTTGACAGGTAGGGTACTGTCCGCTACTGAGGGGTTGAATTTTGGTTTATCGCAATACCTTGTCAATGATGGCGAAGCGATGGAAAAAGCCCTAGAATTGGCCAACAAAATCAGCAACAATGCAGGTATGACGAATTACGCGCTCATGCACGTCCTTCCCCGCATCGTCGAATCGAGTCAAGAAACAGGTTTGATGATGGAATCCCTCATTTCTGCTATCGCACAAGACGCCCCCGAAGCCAAGTCGCGGCTGCAAGATTTCTTGGAAGGACGCGCTAAAAAAGTAGGCGAATAAAGGGTCATTTCCCTTCGTGTTGTTGCCTAGGTTGTCGTCGTAACGGATTTTGTCATTCAGAAGGAAACTCTATTTTGTGTGCGGTTTTATTTACACATAAAATAAATATTCCTTCTGAATGACAAAGCCTGTTACAACTATAACACACATAATCGTTTTGTTTTCAATAATTTACAAATATAAAATGGACTTAAAGCAAACGCCTTTTCTGAAAATCAACACCATCAAAATTGACATCAAAAAGACGTCAAGCGTCATTGCGGAGAACGAAGCAACTGAGGGGGTACATTTTCTGCAATCAACCATAAAACTCAAAGCACGTCCGCACCGCATGACGCACCGCTTGTTGCATTGGGCAAAAAAAACGCCCGATAAAGTGTTTTTAGCGCAACGCGACGCGCACGGAGCTTGGGAAACGCTTACCTACGCCGATGCTTTGAAAAAAGTTAGAGCAATCGCACATTTCCTTTTGCAAACGAATGTTTCACCCGAAAGGCCGATTGCGATTCTTTCTGAAAACAGTATCGAACATGGTTTGATGGCCTTGGCGGCTTTGCACATTGGCGTCCCTTTTTCGCCGATTGCGCCCGCATATTCTTTAAAATCAACGGATTATGCTAAATTAAAACATACCATAGAGACATTGACACCCGCTTTGATTTTCGTTCAAAATGGGAAACAATATGAAAAAGCATTGGCGGCGATAACTCAAAATAGGAATGTGACGAAAGTCGAAACGATGTCTAGTGTTGATGACATTCAAATCGTTGCTGTCAATAACCCCCTCAGTAATCACACTGTTTTTGAAGAAAAAACACGTTTTTCTAGCGACCTTTCAGAAGCTTTTGGCGGCATGGTCGTTAGCAATCACCATAAAAAAATCACATCCGATACCATCGCCAAAATCCTTTTTACATCAGGTTCGACGGGTTTGCCGAAAGGCGTTATCAATACGCACGGCAACATCACAACGAATTGGCAACAAATCACGCAGACCTTTCCGTTTATGGCGAACGGCGGTTTGACGATTGTTGACTGGCTGCCGTGGAATCATACCTTTGGCGGCAACCACAATTTTGGTTTGACGCTTTTCAATGGCGGTACATTGTACATTGACGGTGGCAATCCGACGCCGCGTGGTATTAAAACGACCGTCAACAATCTCCGCGAAGTGGCCCCCTCAGTATATTTCAACGTCTCGAAAGGTTTTGAAGAATTATTGCCTTACTTACGTGAAGACAAGGCTTTATGCAAACATTTTTTTAGTAATTTGAAGCTATTTTTCTACGCAGGTTCTGGAATGCCGCAACACGTTTGGGATGCGTTGGAGCAAATTGCCTACGACACAACGGGCAAACGGCTAATGATCGCCACGGGTTTGGGTATGACCGAAGCGAGTCCGTCGTGCTTGTTCAATACGCATTTGGGCAGTTTTGCGGGTATGATTGGCGTGCCAACACCCGAATTAGACGTGAAATTAGTGCCAAACGGCGGCAAACTTGAAGCCCGTTTTAAAGGGCCAAACATAACAAAAGGCTATTGGCGCAACCCCGAAGCGACCGAAAAAGCATTTGATAAAGATGGGTACTACATCACGGGCGACGCTTTGAAATTTGTCGATGAAAACAACCCGAACGCAGGGATGATTTTCGACGGACGTATTGCAGAAGATTTTAAATTGGACACAGGTACGTGGGTCAGCGTCGGCGTGCTAAAAGCCAAACTCATTGCCGCAGGCAACGGCTTGATTCAAGACGCCGTGATTACAGGCCACGACCGCGCTTTTCTAGGCGCAATTGTCTTTCCAGAACTCAATTTTTGTAGAAAGTTAGCAGGTTTGGACAACACCGCCGATTTGAAAACCGTCGTGAACACCCCCTCAGTAAAAACGGCTTTGCAAGCGGTTTTAAACGATTTTTCTAAGCAAACAACGGGCAGTTCAACGCTTATCAAACGCGCCCTTTTTGCCGATTTTGATTTGTCAATTGATAAGGGAGAAATTACGGATAAAGGGACGATTAACCAACGTCAGATTTTGGCGAATTGGTCGGGTTATGTGGAGAAAATTTACGATAAAGTATTGAAAATTAATGTTTTAGAAGTTAAAATTTAGTTGTTTGTCAACAAATCTTGT
Source organism: Saprospiraceae bacterium (assembly GCA_043720935.1). GTDB lineage: Bacteria > Bacteroidota > Bacteroidia > Chitinophagales > Saprospiraceae > JAAFJT01. The sequence continues at coordinate 11,244 of JAYSRS010000597.1, read as the reverse complement.
AGCACTTCAATATTGACTTTTTCATCAAAAATTGCTTGAACGGGGATGCTAAAACCTTGAATTGCATAGCTTTCAATGTCTTCGTCGAGCCGAAAAATTTTGGCTGGCGCATATTCTTTATCGGGCGGGGCGAGCAGAATGTACTGCTCAATATGCTTGCGAATGGGGTCAATAATCCAATATTCGCGGATGCCATGCGCCGCATAATCCTTTTTTTTGACGCCTTTATCCTTTCCGCCCGTGCTTTTAGACAGGATTTCGACGACAAAATCGGGGGCAGGGAAAAGCATTTGCGCCTCCGTAAACGTGTCTGCCTTTTCTTTTGAAAAAAAGACCAAATCAGGTTCGTAATCGTTGCGGGTGAGGGCAATCATCACTTTTTCAGTGCCTACGCGACCTAATTGCTTGACACTTGAGTAGATGCTCAACACACGCGACAGCAAGTCCGTCACGCTCCAATGTTGTTTTTTAACGGGCGAGTGCAAAACGACTTCGCCGTTGATAAATTCAGCCTTAACATTCGGCGTAATCCATTCCCTAAAATCGTGGCGACGGCTTTGTTCCGTTTGCATCGCTTGGTGCAAAGCCTCAATTTGAATCGGCGCATCGGGCGATTCCATTATTTTTTGAGCGTAATCGAACATTTTTATCCCTTTTTAAACCTTAATTTGCGGCGTAATTAATGGACAAATGTAGGCTTATTTGCCAAAAATATAAATTTTCAAGCAAAATACTGAGGGGTATAAAACGGTATAAAAATAAAATGGCATACAGAAAGGTAAGGCCCGACGAGGCCGACATCATCGCTAATATTCACGCCAAGAGTTGGCAAATTGCTTATAAAGGCATCTTGACGGATGCTTTTTTAGAACACAATGTCTTTACTAATCGTCGAGAAGTTTGGCAAAAACGCTTTGCAGAATCCGCTAAAAATGAATTTATTTGCGCCGCCGTTGAGTGCGATGTAGTCATTGGTTTTGTCTGTGTTTACGGCGATGCGAACGAAAATTGGGGGTCTTTGATTGACAATTTGCACGTTTTACCCGAATTTCAAGGGCGGGGCATTGGTCAACAACTGATGCAAGAAGCGGCTAAATGGGTCATGGAACGCTATGGAAATACAAAAATCCATTTATGGGTGTACGAAGACAACCACGCTGCGCGGGCGTTTTACGAAAAAATGGGCGGCGAAAATGTGGCGTCTGAACTTTACGAAGGGGCAGACGGGACTTCTGCCAATACTTTTTGCTACGCTTGGAAAAATTTTAACTAGAATGGGGCACTGATTGGGCTGATGCGACTGATTTACACTGATTTTTCTTTTGACATTTAAGAGGAAACTAAAAAAGAAATCCTCTTAAATCAGTCGTATCAGTCCAATCAGTGGCCCATTAAGTAATCGTCATAAGTCATTAAAATAAAACTAATTATAAATGAAAATTAAAAACAAAGTATTCATCGTAACGGGCGGTGCATCGGGTTTAGGCTTCGCAACAGCTCAAATGATTGTCGAAAATGAGGGTTTTGCGCTCTTGGCGGACGTCAATACTGAGGGGGGGCAAAATGCCGAAAAAACGTTGGGCAGTCGCGCCAAATTTGTCCGAACAGATGTGACAGATGAATCAAGTGTTCAAGCGGCGATTGATGTCGCCGTCGCTACTTTTGGCGGCTTGAACGGGGCGATAAATTGCGCGGGTATTGGCCCTGCCGAACGCATTTTAGGGCGTAGTGGCGTTCATGCGTTGGCGAGTTTTTCAAAAGTGATTCAGATTAACTTGATTGGTAGTTTTAATGTAATACGTTTGGCGGCAGCCGCCCTGCAAAACAATGAGGCGGGAGAAGACGGCGAACGCGGTGTGTTAATTTCTACCGCTTCGGTTGCGGCTTTCGACGGACAAATTGGTCAAGCGGCGTATTCTGCTTCAAAAGGGGGCATTGTGGGCATGAATTTGCCAATTGCAAGAGAATTAGCCCGTTTTGGTATTCGCTCAATGGTGATTGCACCAGGCATTTTTGAAACGCCTTTGTTGATGAATATGAGCGATGAAGTGCGGCATTCTTTGGGCCAACAAGTGCCGTTTCCTTCGCGTTTGGGCAAGCCCGACGAGTATGCAGCTTTGGCAAAACACATTATCGAAAATCGAATGCTGAATGGGGAAGTGATACGACTTGATGGGGCGATTCGGATGGCGGCAAAATGATTCAATCTCGGATTTGGGATGTCGAATGTCGGTTTGTTCACCGCCGACATCCCATATCCGAAATCAAACGAGTCCTAGCATTTTTATCGCATTTTCCTTCAAAATCAACGGTTTCACTTCTTCTTTAAAACCCGCTTCTTCAAAATCTTTAAGCCATCTTTCTGGCGTAATCAGAGGAAAATCAGTGCCAAAAAGCATCCGATTTTTGAGCATTGTATTGGCATATTGCACCAATTGTTTGGGGAAATATTTGGGCGACCAACCACTCAAATCTATGTAAACATTGGGCTTGTGCATCGCTACCGACAAGGCTTCATCCTGCCACGGCCAACTCGGATGCGCGATGATAATTGGGCAATCGGGGAAATCAATCGCCACGTCGTCTAAGTGCATCGGGTTTGAATATTCCAATCTAAGGCCGCCGCCACCGCGCATACCCGACCCAAAACCCGAATGCCCAGAATGAAACAGCATCGGCAATTTATATTCGGCAATCACTTCGTAGAGGTGATACGCCATGCGGTCGTGCGGATAAAAACCTTGAACCGTCGGATGAAATTTGAAGCCTTTGACGCCGTAATTTTCAATCAAATCACGGGCTTCTCGCGCACCCATGCGGCCTTTGTGCGGGTCAATGCTGCCAAAAGCAAGCATCACATCGTCGTTTTTCAAGGCACATTCGGCCACTTCAATGTTTGGAATGCGCTTTTTGCCGACTTCATGCTCCGAATCAATCGTAAACATGACCAACGCCATGTTGCTGTCTCGATAAAAATCCGCCGTTTCTTGCATCGTCGGGCGTTTGTCGGACTTAAAGTATTTGGCAAAAGCGACATCAAATTCAGGTCGAAAATCGTCATGCGGCTGACAACACGACACTTCGGCGTGCGTGTGAACATCAATCGCGGTTATTTTTTTTATGTCAATCATGCAGTGGCGTATTTGCAGTTAAGTAATTGAAAATCAAGACACAAATATAAGGCTACCTTATATTGTATCGCTATTTTCGACTACAAATTTTTGGTTTATTTCAATTGTTTAATTTGGGTATTAGCCGTTAAAGATTTCATTTGCGTTATGGCAATTATATTCAATTGTTGCAACCGTTGCGGCTGCGACAAGCCTTGATGAATTAAAACGGCATTGATACTTTCCATGTTAGACAACACAACCAATTGCTCAATAGTGGCTTCGTCTCGAATATTGCCCAAAGCCTTGGGATTTGCTTCTCGCCATTGCTTGGCCGTGCATCCAAACAAGGCCATGTTTAGCATATCAGCCTCGTTGGCATAAACAAAATATATGTCTTCTTTTGAAAGTGTTTGAGGGATTAAGTTCTCTTTTATGGCGTCCGTATGAATTCTGTAATTGACTTTGGCGAGGGTACGTTGCAGATTCCATGTCAATTTTAGACGGTCATTTTCATCTTCTTTGAGCCTTTGGAACTCCGTAATCAAGTATAATTTAAACTCTGGACTAATCCACGAAGCAAATTCAAAAGCTATATCTCGATGAGCAAAAGTACCACCATATCTGCCTGATTTAGAAACCATACCTATCGCATTGGTTGCCTCAATCCATTTTTGAGGCGTAAGTGCAAAGCTATTTGACCCCGATTCATTTCTAAACGCATCGAATTCGATGCGTTTAAAATTAGGATTATTAATTTGCTCCCACAAGCCACAAAAATCAATGGCATTTCTAGTGCGTAGCCAGTTTTGGATGATATAATTTGTCCTTTCAGCATCCCGATAACGCGCCATATCAGTCAGAGATATGAAATCTTCATTGTTTTTAGAATAAAGAACAATGTCTAATTTTTCAACTTTAATTACTTTATTTTTTGCCATGTTGCTTGTTTTTTATTTTTGAATGTGCAAAAATAAAAAACTATTTGGTTTCTAACACCCCCTCAGTATTTTGGATAAAATAAGCCTTATTTCAATGATTTAAAACTAAAAATCAATATTACTGTACAAATTCAAAATGGCCCACAGATTGGACAGATAAGACGGATTTACACTGATTTTTATCGTGTACGCCTAAAAAAATCAGTGTAAATCAGCCTAATCCCTTCAATCTGTGGGCCATGTCATGCAAAATGTACAGTAGTATTCTAAATATCGTCATTATTCCCTTTTTGTTTCTCAAATTTCTGCCCAATTGAAATAAAACAACCGACGAAAAAGAAGCGTTTTGCACCCGTTGAAATCGCTTTGCTGTCCATTTTACCCGTCGTAGCGTTCGGCGTTTTGCCAAATTGATAGCCAAAAACTTGTTCGTTGCCGAGGACATTGTTGAGCATAAAATGAAAAATCGTCATATTGCCTTTGATATTCGTCACGTAGCTTGCCGTTAGGCTTAAATCGTGATAATCAGGTGCTTTGCTGCCGTTGAAAACCGTCGTGTTCGGGTCGTTGAACGGGCGACCGCTTGAATACGCATACGTGGCCCCCGCCGAGGTGTGCCATTTTGAAATCCAATGTTTGTAAACAACTGAAAGGTTGTGCGTTGTAGCGAAAATCGGTGCGGCGGTCGTTGGAAAATCTCGATAATCGCGTTTTGTATCTAAATATGAATAAGAAATCCAATAATCGCCGTATTTTATGCTTTTAGAATCTCTGAAAAAGAGGTCTAAACCTTGTGCGTAGCCTTTTCCATCGTTGTTTGGGGCAAAAAACGTCGAATTTACTGAGGGGCCTGTTTTGACTAAGTTGTGATAGCTTTTGTAATAAATTTCGCTTCGCAACGTGTAACCTGACCACAATTTTTGATACGTCAACATATAATGGTCGGCGCGTTCAAAATTCAAATCGGTTGACCGACGCATCAAAACGTGTTCGGGTGTTTGATAAAATTGGCCAAAAGCGGCGGAAATTTGCTCATTTTTGCCTAAAATATAAGCAGCAGCCAAGCGCGGGGCAATATTTGAGCGATTAATCAACGAAGAATGTTCAGCACGAAGGCCGATTTTAGCAACAAATTTTGAGTTGAAATTAATATCCGTTTCACCAAAAGCGGAAACGTAATTGTCATTGTGAATCGTCGAAAACGTTTGTTTTGAGGGTGTTTCATAGTTTTCATTGAAACGATTGTTCAAATATTCTGCACCAAATTTAACGCGCAACACATCTGACACCCGTTTGCCTAAGGTAAAACGGCCTTGTGCGGATTGTTCTTTGGTCGTCAAATTAAAATTTTGTCCTATTTCATCTTTGTTGTAAGCATGGGCTGCACCGACAAAAAGGGACCAATCGCCCTTCAATAAATCCCGATAACTCGCATTTGTATAGATATTCGACCCCCTCAGTAAAAGGGGTGATTTTTGCGAAGCGTCGTCGTCATTTGGATAATTCATCGTAAAAGTAGAGAAAGAAGTACTTGAATACACCTTCAAAATGCCCGTTTCTGACGTTTTTACCTTGAAATTCACTTCTCCCCCACCCGACTGTGGTGCGCTGACCCAATCGAATTTTTGAGACACCATACCAAAATAAGGCTTTAAATTTGAATACGTCCCCGTAGCTGAAAACACCGCTTTGTCCCATTTTTTGGTTTGCGAAGCCCCGATAAAAACCGATGTTAGAGAAATACCCGTTGTCGTTGCCCCTTCAATATCCGTCGTGTTCAACACCAAAGCCGACGACAAAGCTTGCCCGTATTCCGCCGAATAACCGCCCGTCGAAAACAGCGTTCCTTTGAACAAAAATGGCGAAAAACGACCCCGTGCAGGAATGTTCGGCACACTCGAATTGTAGGGATTTTGCACCCGCAAACCGTCAATAAACGTCCGTGTTTCGTAGGCCGCACCGCCTCTGACGAGCAATTGACCACTTTCAGGATTGCGCGTTGTGCCAGGCAACGTCGTCAACGCACCGACAACATCGGCACTCGCCCCCGCCGTCAAAACGATGTCAAGCGGCTTCAAAACCGTCGTTTTTTTCTCATCACTCGCCTCAAACGAACCCGCCGTAATCGTGACTTCATTGAGTTCATTGACGATTTCTTTTAATTTGAAATCCGCTTCAAAATTACCCCCCCTCAGTAAAACAGGCCGTTTCAAGGTATCGCAACCGATAAAGGTCACGACAAGGCGTTGCGCGTCTTTTTCCAACGTTTTGAAGGAAAAACGCCCTAAAGTGTCGGTTGTTGCGCCGTCATACGTACCTTCGACGACGACATTTGCACCCGTGACGCGCTCGCCTTTCGTGGTCGAGACCGTTCCAAAAATAGTGGTTTGTGCTTGCAAAGCGAGGACAGAGAAAGTTGAGAGTAAAGCGGCGATAAGTATCTTTTTCATATTGAACGCATTTTTATTTTATGGTACAAAAATGCGCCCCCTCAGTATCGTGGGCAAAAAAGACTGACCGAAGTGTATAATTTTGGGAGTGAAAAACGTACAGGCGACTTCAGACGCCTGATGTCTAGGCGGCGAATCAGGTGACTAAAGTCGCCTGTACGCTTGTTTTTGATGCAAAAACGCTATATTTGTTCTTTTTTAGCGAAAATATAGCAATCATGATTAATAGAAACTATCCGATAAGCGCGCATTATTTTCCAAAATTGATAGAAAATAACGCGATTTACGTAGATAAAACCCAGTTTATCGTGCCTTTATTGGCGCACAAAAACAATGCGACGTACTTTCTTAGCCGTCCCCGTCGCTTTGGAAAATCGCTGCTTGTGTCGGCTTTAGAACACGTTTTTCGCGGTCGTCAAGACTTATTCAAAGGTTTATACATTTACGATAAGATAGAATGGGAAGAATTCCCTGTTATCCGATTTTCTTTGGACAAAATTGGGTTCATAGAATTAGGCTTGAAAAAGGCACTTCTTCAAGCAGTTCAAGGCGTTGCCAAAACTTACGGTATCACTTTAGAACGTACCGAACACAACCTTTGCTTTGAAGAACTTATCATGAAACTGCAAGAAAAATATCAAAAAAATGTCGTTCTACTTGTTGATGAATATGATAAACCCATTATTTATTACGTTGAACACGATAATATGCAACAAGCGGAAACCAACCGCGATATTTTAAAATCCTTTTATGGCGTTCTAAAAGACAGTGGCCAATTTCTTCGTTTTACGTTTCTGACGGGCGTGTCAAAGTTCTCCAAAGTGTCCATTTTTTCAGATTTGAATCAATTTGATGATTTGACGTTGAACCCAAAATTCGCAACGATTTGCGGTTTTACGCATACCGAACTTGAACACTATTGCGGTCAAGGTTTAATTGATTTAGCAGAAAAAGAAGGTGTAAGTTGTGAGGCAATTGTAGAAAAAGTGCGTTTTTGGTACAACGGTTTTTCGTGGGATGCCAAAAACTTTGTTTACAATCCTTTCTCGACAATGCTTTTGATGCAACATCAAGTATTCAATAATTATTGGTTTGAATCGGGAACGCCGACGTTTCTTGTGAACTTGATTCAGTCGGATATAAAATACGATTTTAGGAATATGCAAGTGGACAGCAGTATTTACAGTTGGCATAACTTGCGAAATTTAGATTATATATCCATCATGCTCCAAACAGGGTATTTGACGTTCAAAGAGCATATTGTTGACCACATTTATACGGTCAATTATCCGAATAAAGAAGTCGAAAATGCGTTTTCAAAAATGCTTTTGGAAAGCTACACCCACACTATGCAAGGGCGTATGTCGGTGACGATTTTCGATGTCGAAACGGCGTTTAAACGCAACGATGTGGAACGCGTCATTTCGATTATTTCAAATATGTTTAAAGCCTTACCTCATCAATTTTTTTATAAAGATACCGAAACAACGGATAGAAAAGGAAATACTAAAACGGTCAAAAAAGCGGTCAATGAAAATTTTTATCACGCCATTATCTATTTGGTTTTCAGCATTTTAGGTATAAAAATGCCTGTCGAAATCAATACACAAGAAGGCCGCATTGATGCCGTCGTAGAAACCGATACGCATATCTATATTTTTGAATTTAAAAAGAATCGAAAACCCGATGTAGCCATGCAACAGATGAAAGATAGAAATTATGCGGCGCATTATGGTTTATCAAAAAAGCAAATTGTTTTAATCGGTGTTTGTTTTACAATGCAAAAAAAGGGAATTAGTGGGCATTTGGTAGAAGCGATTTGAGATACAATATTTTAAGAATGTCAAATTTCAGAATGAGATTTGACATTCTTAAAATATGAAATAACTAATTCGCCCATTCAAACCCATACACACCCGAACCAATGTCCACTTTCACAGCCTTTCCATCCGCTCGAATATTTCTGAAATCGCTCGACGCCGACAGTTTTTTAACCCCCTCAGTAATTTCCCCCATTTTAGCGTTTGGCAGCGTAATTGTCGCCGTTGTGTTCGGTGGAATGCGGACATTTAGGCGCGTTTTACCGTCTTTTCGTTCCCAATTTGATTCAATTCGGCCATAATTTGATTCAAAATGTGCTTTTGCAAACGCTAGACGCGGTGTAATTTGCGGCTGAATCAAGATGTGTTTATAGCCCGTTTTCCCCAATTCAATACCCGCCACAACGCGGTACAGCCAGTCGCCAATTGCGCCATACGCATAGTGATTAAATGAATTCATGCCGACATCTTGAAACGTGCTGTCTATTTTTATACCGTCCCAACGCTCCCAAATTGTCGTTGCCCCCATTTTGACAGGGTACAACCACGACGGATAGGTTTCTTGAAACAACAAGTCGTAAGCCACGTCCGCACGGCCATTGTCGGACAATACTTTACATAAATAGGGTGTGCCTAAAAAACCCGTTGACAAGTGATTTTTGCGGCTTTTTATGTCTTCCACCAAGTAATTAACGGCTTTTTCGTGCAAATTTTCGGGCAATAAATCGAACATCAAGGCCAAAACGTAAGACGTTTGAGAGTCCGAAGCTGTGCGTCCAGACGGCGTGACGAACTCATTTTGAAAGGCTTTTTTTATTTTTTCAAACAAGGCATTGTACAACGCAGCGTCTTCTTTTTTGCCCAAAACTTCGGCAGCTTGCGCGGTCAATTTGACAGAATAAGCGAAAAAAACGGTTGCAATATAATCCTTTGTGGTGTGTCCATCGGGTTCACTCGCACGGTCGGGATGCGGCATATAAGACAGCCAATCGCCGAATCTGCTGCCGCCGCGCCAAATCAAATCCACTCCTGCTTTTTTGTGGATAGACTCGACCCATGCTTTCATGCTCGGATATTGATTTTCCAACATACGGACATCATCATACACCTGATACATCGTCCACGGAACAATCGTTGCGGCATCGCCCCATCCTGCTGATGTATTGACGGTCAATGAGTTACGTGAATTTAAGACATCGGGAATTTCATAAGGGACTTCTCCATTCGGCCTTTGGTCTGCCGCTAAATCGGCGAGCCACTTCGTAAAAAAAGTCGCCACATCCTTGTTGAAAGCGGCGGTTCGACAAAAAACTTGGGCATCGCCTGTCCAACCCATGCGCTCGTCGCGTTGTGGGCAATCGGTCGGAATGTCTATAAAATTGCCTTTTTGACCCCATTGAATGTTGTGTTGCAACTGATTGATAAGTGGATTTGAGCAGCTAAAATCACCCGTCGGTGTCATGTCAGAATGCACCACAACACCTGTCAAATTATCCGCCGTCAACACCGTGTTTTCGGGCAATCCTTCGATAGAAACATAGCGAAAACCAAAAAAAGTGAAGCGTGGCTCGTAAATTTCGCCCTTTTCATCCCCCCTCAGTATGTAAGTCGCCATCACCTTTGCGTAGCGCATATTAGCCGTATAAAATTCACCCGCTTTGTCCAATACTTCGGCGTGTTTCATCACTACAGTCATCCCTTTTTCTCCTTTAATTGTCAAACGCACCCAACCGACCATATTTTGGCCAAAATCAGCGACCAAAGTGCCTTTTGGTGTCCGAAAAATACGCGTTGGTTTGAGTTCTTGAATGCGCTTTACAGGAACACTCGACGTTGCGACAAGATTGTCAAAAGCATAATCCCCAACTTGAACGGGCAGCCAATTTTTATCGTCAAATGTTGCTTCCGACCAGCCCGCTTGCTTCGTGCCTCGCAATGACAATTCTTTACGAGCGTCAAAGGTTTCCCCTAAATAAATCACGTCATTTTGTCGAATAGGGCCGTCTTGATGGGCTTTCCAAGTCGCATCAGAAGTGATAATTTCTTCGCTGCCATCGGTGTATTTTACATGAATTTGGCACAAAAGCCCTCGTTTTTTACCATAATAACCCCATTGCGTTGCCCAACCGACTGTCCCCCGATACCAACCGTCGCCAAGCATTGCGCCAACGGCATTTTGTCCTTGATTCAACAAATTTGTCACGTCATACGCTTGGTATTGCAGCCGTTTTGCATAGCTTGTCCAGCCAGGCATGAAGACATCATCACCCACTTTTTTACCATTCAAATAAAGCTCATAAAAGCCGTGTGCTGTAACATACACTCTTGCAGATTGAATTTTTTTCTTCAAAACAAAAGATTTTCGCACCGATACTGAGGGGGTATAACGCGTCGTGTCGCTCGCCAATTCTATCCACTTTGCCGACCATTCGGCATTGTTTAAAAAGCCCGTTTCAAAAAAAGCGGTCACACTCCAAGCCGATTCTTGGCCGTCGGTTGTCCAGACTTTTACTTGCCAAAAATAGCGGGTTCGGCTTGCCACGCTGCCTTTGTAAGTCTGTAAAATTGACGCATCAGACGCCTTTTTACCCGATGTCCAAACGAGCGATTTCTTTGAAAAATCAGCCGCCGTGGCCACGCGTATTTCGTAGGCCATTTGTAAAATATTGCGGGTTTCCGTAGCAATTTTCCAACTCAAACGCGGTTGTTTTTCGCCGATTCCGATGGGATTTGTCAGGTGTTCGCACGTCAAATCGGTGAGGTTGATGGGTTGTGCTTTTGCGGTAAATGCAAGGAAAATGAGGATAAAAAGGGTATTTTTCATATTTAACTGACATTTCCCACACCTAAATTAGAAAATAGTATTTATTGTACTTGTCTCCTAATAGGTTTAGAATTTGTTGATTGATGGGTTTTAAATTTA
>JAYSRS010000596.1:0-8790 GCA_043720935.1 Saprospiraceae bacterium | reverse complement strand
TCGCCGATTGAGTCGTGCAATTCGGTCGGAAAAGGCCCCGAACCGACGCGTGTACAATACGCCTTCGTGATGCCAATTACCTCGCCGACTACTGAGGGAGCAACGCCTAAGCCGACGCAGACACCCGCAGTAAGTGTGTTAGAAGAAGTAACAAAAGGATATGTTCCAAAATCAATATCAAGCATTGAGCCTTGTGCGCCTTCGGCCAAAATACGTTTACCATCGGCCAATGCCTTATTGATATAGTATTCAGAATCAATGAGTTGCAACGATTTCAATGTTTCCAAACTATTGAAAAAACGTTGTTCTTCTGCTTCCAAATCGAAAGATACGGAGGGGTAAATTTTCATCATTTCCAAGTGCTTGGCTTTCAACGCTTCGTATTTTGCCTTGAAATTGGGCAACAAAATATCGCCCACACGCAAGCCGTTTCGCCCCGTTTTGTCCATATAAGTTGGGCCAATACCCTTCAAAGTTGAACCGATTTTGGCCGACCCTTTTGCTGCCTCACTCGCCGCATCAAGCAAGCGGTGAGTCGGCAAAATAAGGTGCGCTTTTTTAGCGACAAGTAAGCGGTTTTGAAACGACACTTGAGCATCGCGCAAGCCGACAATCTCGCGTTCGAGCGTAATCGGGTCAATAACGACGCCGTTTCCGATGACATTTAGGAGGTTTTCGCGGAAAATCCCCGAAGGTACGGTGTGAAGGACGAACTTTTTGCCGCCAAATTTGAGGGTGTGACCCGCGTTCGGGCCGCCTTGAAAGCGCGCCACAATGTCGTATTGAGTCGCCAAGAAGTCAACGATTTTGCCTTTGCCTTCGTCGCCCCATTGCAAGCCGAGAATTACATCTATTTTCATAGCCTAGATTCAAACACCATTTAGAATGATGAATGATAAATGATAAATGATGAATAAATGACGATTTAAGTAATAAAAATTCGTAATTGATTAACAACTAAATTTTTATACATTAGTTTTATTTTGTCATTAAATTGTTTTTTATTCATCACTTATCATTTATCATTCATTATTTCAAAAGCGTGTTGTTTTTTTATTTTGAAAAAATAATTGGTTGCAGAAACCGCTTCGTGCGGCGGCGCAAAAATAGACAAAGCCGTCCGTTGTACGGCAAATTAAAAATTAAAAATTAAAAATTAAAGGAAATAGCTTAAAAACTAAGGGAAATAGCTTGTGAATGAACCGTTTAGTGTCCTTGTTTTCACATCAAAACTCACTTGGCATACTATTTGAAAAGTAGTTAAGTATCAATCAAACAGACTGATTTTAGCGGTACAGCCTTCTAATCTAACACTGATGAAGCACGGGACATTCCCAAAAAAGAAAATTAGGTAGCACAAGCATACATAAATCTTTCAAGCCACGCCTCTTGGTGAGAACAGATAAAGAGAAACGACAAATAGGGGTATTTTTATGTTTTTCATTGGACGCCGACACTGTAAAGTGTTGGCGTTTTTTTTTGCCCTTTTTGCCAAAATACAGAGGGGGTAAAAGTCGTTATTTGTGAAGAATATTTAAAAATGACATATATAATGCAGAAATATATTTTCTTGCACAATTATTTTATTTGCAAATTTGCTGATAACTACCTAAACTTGCTCCTTGGAATCTACTCTTGCAACTTTTTATTACAGTCAACTAAAACATTCATGCTATGACACCACGCCTCCTGTCTGATGAAGAATATAACGCACTAAAGAAAAAGCTACATCAAGCGCACGATAAGCTCATAAAATCAACGCTACAAGAAGTTGACGCAATGAGAGAACTCCTCGATAAAATCGTCATGCCGTTGTTAGTTGACATTAAAATTGACTTAGATGCGTTAACCTTAGATACAACGACTTACATTCGTCCAAATTTGCAAGTATTTTTCTCTGATATTGTGTATCTTACGACGTTGATAGACGAAGCAACAGATTTGAAAAAACCTGTCAAAGTCGCTGTTTTAGTGGAGCATAAAAGCGAAATGCCTTCACAATTGGCCATGCGTTTGCAAGCGTTGGATTATATCAACGCCATTATGAAAAAAAATTATAACAAGGAAACGGACACAACCATTCCCGTTATTACGGTTATTTTCAACCAATTTAATAAAGATTGGACACCTGAACCATTTAGAAGTCTTTTTCCCGAATTTTCGACTCAAACGGCGAGGCTTCTTCCAGAATTTGATTTATTGGTCATAAATTTAGCCTCTCTACCCGATGACGTGATGGCGTCTTTGGATAAGTTTGGCACATTGAAAGCCGCTTTGTTGGCGATGAAAAATGTCAGAAACAAAGAATTTTTAAAGATACATTTTGAGGAAATCTTCGTATTTTTGCAACAGCATTCGGATAAAACGGATTTAAGAGATCAGCTCATCGCTTACTTACTAGGGTATAGCGATATGAGTGCGAAAGATTTAGAACAATTGTTAGCAAATATTTTTTCACCTGTTTTAAAACAAGAAATCATGATATCAGGTACAGGTTTTTTGGCCGTAGCCGCGAGAGAAGCCGCCGCCTCTGCAAAAGCAGAAGCGCAAAAAGAAGCGCAAAAAGAGGCACAAAAAAAAGCCGAAATCGTAAAAGTAGCGGCTGAAAAAGCAGCAAAAAAGGCAAAATTAGCACTTGAAAAAGCGCATTTGAGAACACTGAAAGCGCGCGAAGAAGCGCAAAAAACACGCGAAGCCTTACTGCTTAAAACACATTTGACAGTTATGCGTAGCTGGTATAAGGGCATTCCTTTGGATTTAATTACGGATATTGCAGAAGTGCCTAGCGGTGAAGTTAAACAACTCGTTGAGGCTTTTGAAAAAGTAAAAACTTACTTTGAGGCAAACTCAAATTTCAATGTTGAAACGTTGACACAATTATCGAATTTGAAAGAGCCCGAAATTAAGGCTCTTTGGGCATTGCTAAAAGGTCGGTAAGACCCCTCAGTATTTTTGTTAGTTCTCTAAACTCATTTCGTGCAAAATACCCATTTTCATCGTAAAAGCGGAGACAATTAATACATCTGCCTTCAAAATCTGCATAATCCAGTTCATTAACACAAAACTTACGGCCAACATTTCGACTTTTGAAGAAGGAATATGCGGCACTTCGCTCAGGTCTGTTTCGGAAAGGAAGGTCAATTGTTGATAAAAAGTGTCGAATTGGGCTTGGGAGAATTCAAAATTTTCGTTGGGCTGCCCCCTCTGTATAGCCACCAAAAAATCCAACGTGCCGCAAGCGATAAGCGGTATTTTAGGTTGAAAATGGGCAATAGCGGTCAATAAATCGGCACAAGTCGTGTTCAAAAACTGCTCAATGGTGCGAATTTCAATGGGTTGAATGGTCGGATTGGGTTGAAAATTTTGTTTCAAAATCGTTACACCCACATTAAAACTACGCGACCAATGCACTTTTTCGGCGTCGCCAATAATAAACTCCACCGAACCACCACCGACATCTACCATCAAAACGGGCGTTTTTTCTTCAAAAATCGGCGTTTTACTGAGGGGGTGTTCCATTTTTTCAAAGGGCTTATTTTTTTCAAAAAAACCTAAACGCATCCCTTTATAAATCAACTCTGCCTCGCGTTCGCCCGAAATCAAGTCAATCTGAATGCCTGTTTCTCGTTCCACTGTTTCTATAAATTCACGGCCATTCGCTGCCAAACGCAAGGCGGCTGTGCCAAAAGCCGCGACTTTTTCGACGTTAAACTGTTCCAAATGCTTGGAAAACTGTTGCATTGCCGCCAAACCACGTTGAAAAGGGGCGTCGCCAATGCGCTCAAAACCCTCTGAAGCAATTTTAAGGTCGTTCGATTCGCGGTGAATAATTGTGAAACTCCCGACTGACGGCACTTCGGCGATGTACAACCGAAATCCGTTCGTGCCGAGGTCGATGATGGCTATTTTTTTCATACTTTAAAAAAGACGTTTAACTTCGCCGCAAAGCTAAAACGATGTACGAGGTCAGATGTACGATGTACGAAAGAATGCAGTACAATTTTTCATAATGGTCTTGCCTCGTATTATCATAAAATTGATACCTTAGCGTAAATTCTAAATCGAATATTAGATTTTACCACTAATTCAACCATAAAACGTTGTCATTGCGAGGCACGAAGCAATCTGTTTGTTTCAGCAGCCTGCAAAACCGAGCAGATTGCTTCGTGCCTCGCAATGACAACGTTTTTTTCAATTTCAATTTTGAGCATAAATAATTGATAATCAAGTATTAAAATTCAAAATTCATGTAAAAAAAACTGCCAATGACCGTCGCTGGATTTACTTTTATTCGCAACGCCTTGACTTACGATTATCCGATTGTAGCCGCTATTCGCTCGATTTTGCCCGTCTGTGATTTTGTCGTCGTGGCCGTCGGAAAATCCGAAGACGCGACGCTTGAATTGATACAAAGCATTGATAGTCAAAAGATTAGAATCATAGAAACCGAGTGGGACGATACGCTCCGCGAAGGCGGTCGCGTTCTCGCTGTCGAAACCGACAAGGCTTTTGAGGCCATCGGCGTTGACGAAGCAGATTGGTGTTTTTACATTCAAGGCGACGAAGTGCTGCCTGACAACACCGCTCAAACGATTCGAGCGGCCCTTGAAAAGTGGAAAAATGACAAAAATACTGAGGGGGTACTTTTCAAGTATCGGCACTTCTACGGCTCGTATGATTTTGTTGGACAGTCTCGAAAATGGTATCGGCGAGAAGTACGGATTATAAAAAATGATAAAACCATTCGCTCCTACCGCGACGCACAAGGGTTTAGAAAAAACGACCGTAAACTAAAAGTGCGGGAGATTGATGCCTATATTCACCATTACGGTTGGGTAAAAGACCCACGCGCCCAACAGCTTAAACAATTGAATTTCAATAAGTTATGGCATTCTGACGCCGTTGTATCAAAAATGGTAGCCGATGCCGACGTTTTTGACTACAGCCAAATTGACGACCTCAAACGCTTCGATGCCCCGCATCCCGAGGTCATTCAAGCCCGCGTAGCCGCCTTAAATTGGCAATTTTCGTTCGACCCAACAGGACGAAAATTGAGCGTGAAAGAACGCATTTCACGTTTTATAGAAGACTTAACAGGTTGGCGATTTGGGGAGTATAAAAATTTTAGGAAAATTGGGAATGTGTAGAGTAGAAAATTCTCGTTGGCATATAATTTCAGCATGGTTAATCAGCATTATTTTCGGCAATTTCAGTATCAATTTCGGCTTTGTTGGCGTCATAATATGCCCAGACATTGGCTAAATCCTGCGCCCTTAAAGTCGGAAAATTGAGCAATAATTTTTCTCTTCCAATGCCCATAAGCATATATTCAACGATAGACCAAACAGGTATTCTCGTGCGAATAACGCAAGCACTACCCCCACATACATGAGGCGTTTTTTCAATCCCCGGGAATTCAACGGCAATCTTTTGCGCTGCCATTTGTACCAATTGTGCGATTTCACCATTTGACATTTTAGGCAAAAATGCAGTGGCTTTTTCCAATACAGTCATCATCGAAGTGTTTTATAAAATACAAAGATAGATTTTTTTACGAAAAGGGCTACAAAATAAGTCAACTACGTTCAAAAAGCGCATCCAAAGTTATATCATTTTGCACTAAGCCAATCGAATGTTTATTTTTAAGAATGCCATCATTGAAAAATAGCTAGAATACTGAGGGGGTATCTGGAACTCGTATCCGCTTAGTTTTTAAAAGCTCTAAACGATTGCTGAAAGGTTCGTAAAATTTAGAATCGCTTGCATAACGACTGATTTCCTACATTTTTTCAATGAAACGCATAAATTTGCTTGATTTTTAGGCATTTACTCGGGTCGAGTGTTGTAAGTTTGCACGAAAATTAAGGAATTTCAGATTTCAGAAGTCATTGCGAGGCACGAAGCAATCAGATTTCAATAGCAGAGGCCGAAAATACTGAGGGGGCTAAAATCTTTGACATTTGACATCTTTTGAAATTCTCTCCACTGACTATTCAATTAAAAACTTTTTCAATTATGGCATTTGACATTAAAATGATCAAGGCGTTCTATAAAGAGTACGCCACCAAAGTAGCTGCCGCACGGACGTCCCTAAACCGTCCTTTGACGCTCTCCGAAAAAATCCTTTACGCCCATTTGGACAAAGACACGGCTACAGCTGACTTTAAACGTGGCGGCGATTACGTTTTCTTCGCACCCGACCGCGTGGCGATGCAAGATGCGACGGCACAAATGGCACTCCTCCAATTTACAACTTGCGGACGCAAAAAAGTAGCTGTTCCTTCGACCGTGCATTGCGACCACTTGATTCAAGCCCGCACAGGTGCTGCGGCAGATTTGGCGTCTTCAAAAACGGAAAATTCGGAAGTTTTTAACTTTTTGAGCGACGTCTCTAATAAATACGGTATCGGTTTCTGGAAGCCAGGTGCAGGGATTATTCACCAAATTGTCCTTGAAAACTACGCTTTCCCGGGCGGTATGATGATTGGAACGGACTCTCACACCGTCAACGCGGGTGGTTTAGGTATGCTCGCTATCGGTGTTGGTGGTGCAGATGCGGTGGACGTGATGGTCGGTTTGCCTTGGGAACTGAAGATGCCA
Organism: Saprospiraceae bacterium; assembly: GCA_043720935.1. Taxonomy (GTDB): domain Bacteria; phylum Bacteroidota; class Bacteroidia; order Chitinophagales; family Saprospiraceae; genus JAAFJT01. The sequence goes on along the minus strand of JAYSRS010000596.1, from coordinate 2,190 downwards.
AAATTGATTGGTGTCAAATTGATAGGTAAAATGAAAGGTTGGACATCGGCCAAAGACGTTATTTTGAAAGTCGCGGGTATATTGACTGTTAAAGGTGGGACAGGTGCAATTGTTGAATATTTCGGCTCGGGTGCAGCATCAATGAGTTGCACAGGCAAGGGCACAATTTGTAATATGGGCGCGGAAATTGGCGCCACAACTTCGACTTTCGGCTACGACAAATCCATGGAACGCTACTTGAAAGCAACAGGCCGCAAAGACGTGGCGAGTTTGGCAAATAAAGTAAAAGCGGATTTGACGGGCGACCCCGAATGCTACGAAAATCCAGAAAAATACTTCGACCAAGTGATTGAAATCAATTTGTCGAAACTCGAACCACACATCAACGGACCATTTACACCAGATTTGGCTTGGCCGATTTCGCAATTTGCAAAAGCCGTTAAGAAAAACGGTTATCCGCAAAAATTGTCAGTCGGTTTGATTGGTTCTTGCACCAATTCTAGCTACGAAGACTTAGACCGTTCGGCATCTTTGGCGAATCAAGCGGTTGAAAAAGGCTTGATTGCAGGGTCTGAATTTACGATTACGCCAGGTTCGGAGCAAATCCGTTTTACCGTTCAACGCGACGGTTTGTTGGACTCGTTTGAAAAAATCGGCGGCGTTGTTTTGGCGAATGCTTGCGGGCCGTGCATCGGTCAGTGGGCGCGTCATGGGGCGGAAAAACAAGAGAAAAACTCGATTATCACGTCATTTAACCGCAATTTCTCGAAACGCGCAGACGGTAATCCTAATACTTACTCGTTTGTGGCATCGCCTGAAATCGTTACAGCAATGGCTATCGGCGGCAGTCTGTTGTTCAATCCGTTGAAAGATACCTTGACGAACAGCAAAGGCGAACAAGTCAAACTCGACCCGCCAAAAGGGGCTGAATTGCCACCAAAAGGCTTTGCAGTTGAAGACGCGGGCTACCAAGAACCTGCGAAAAGTGGGTCAAAAATCAAGATTTCGGTGGATAAAAAGTCAAAACGGATTCAATTATTGAAGCCTTTTGTGCCAACTACTGAGGGGGATGTCACGAATATGCGTTTGCTCATCAAAGCAAAAGGCAAGTGTACGACCGACCATATTTCGATGGCGGGCCCATGGTTGGAGTTCCGTGGTCACTTAGAAAATATCTCGAATAACTGCTTGATTGGTGCAGTCAATGCCTTCAACGGTGAAGCGAATAAAGTCTTGAATTTGTCAACGGGTAAATACCACGCAGTACCAGATTCGGCTCGGGCCTACCAAAAATCGGGCGTTGGTTCAATCGTCTTTGGCGAGGAAAACTACGGCGAAGGTTCTAGCCGCGAACACGCAGCAATGGAGCCGCGTTTCTTGGGCGTTCGGGCGATTGTGGTGAAGTCATTTGCACGGATTCACGAGACAAACTTGAAAAAACAAGGGATGTTGGGCTTGACGTTCGCCGATGTGGCCGATTACGACAAAGTGCGTCAAGACGATTCAATCAGCATCGAAGGCGTATCAACGTTTGCACCAAATAAAAATTTGGTCATCGTTTTGAACCACGCCGACGGCACAACGGATAAATTTGAAGTCAAACACACGTACAATGAGCAGCAAATCGGCTGGTTCCGTGCGGGTTCGGCGTTGAATCAAATTCGGGTGGATTTGGGGATGAAATAAAGGGATTTCCCTTCCTTCGGAAATATACAAAGCCCAACGTTGCGAGACGTTGGGCTTTGTTTTTGGGCAAAATACCTAAAAGATAGCTGTGAGCATGGGAGGTATTTTTTAATTATTTCGACATTAATTGTAATCATTGTTTTCATTATTCTACTGCATAAATTCAATCTATTTAACTGCTAGTGCTTGTAAAATGTACGAATTACATTATTTGAATCCGAGCTAATATTAAGTGTATAGAGACCATCAATTAAATTATGAACATCAATTGATATTGTTGAAGTAGAAAATTCATAATTTTTTTGCCAAATTTTGCGACCAGTCATATTCCTAATTTCTAATTTAAAGTCGCTTGTAACAATATTATTTAAATTTATGTTAAGACTATTATTAGTTGGATTAGGATAAATGAAAATATTATTACTTATGTTTTGCTGATTTAATCCGACACTAACACTGTTATTAAACCTCATCAATGTAGCATTGATTTTTATGTCGCTGTAG
>JAYSRS010000595.1:0-8803 GCA_043720935.1 Saprospiraceae bacterium | reverse complement strand
AAATGGTGTTTTTGCGGCAAAAGATTTAGGAAATTTGCAAAATTTCCTAAATCTGACACCCCCTCAGTATTTTGCGACATAAAGCCGATAATTCCGTTCTTTTTTAAGCGGTGTAACCGCTAAACAGACGGTTTTGCGGTTACACCGCATGAAAAAATAGGCTTATCTGCTCGTGTTACCGAGATTTTGCAGCTACGCCGCAACTTGAAGAAGCAATGTAAATATTATCAAAATCAAAAAAATCAAATTATAATTCATTTATAATCAGTTGTTTGCAAATTTATCGCCTCTCATTCTTTTGAATTTGTTTATTCAAAAAATACATCAAACCCATGACAATAAGCATAGATGCAATCACGACATAGCCTAAAATATCATAATGTTCTAAAAAGCCACTCGGTGTTTGCACGACAATCAGCCCCGCCGCCGCCGATGCAAAGCCGCCGCCAATCTGTTGAATAGACGAATTGAGGCTCATAAATGCGCCTCTATCTTGCGGTTTTGGTACAGCCGTCATGAGGGCAGAAGAGGCAATCATGCGGGTAGAAACGCCGATGAAAAGCAATACATTAACAGTAATTGCCAACCATAAAGGCGTGATGCCCAATTGTGTAAATATGCCAATCATTAACATACTCCACAAAGACGCCCAAACAAAAATGGTGTATTTGCCAACTTTATCGCTCAATTTACCCATTATTGGGCCTGCAATGATGGAAAAAATGCCCGTTATGCCATAAATTAAAGGCAGGTCTTCCAATCGAATTTTTAGATTATTGATGCTAAACGCACTCCCCAAAGGCATGAGCATATAACCGCCCGTTGAGAGCAAAACGACGGTTAAAAAAGCGCGTAAATACTGAGGGGTCGTTAAAATTTTCGATAAATGCTGAAAAGGGTTGTTTTCTGCTTGAATTTTTAAATGTTCATCAATTGGTTTTAAGTAGATGAAAATCAAGGCATAAACCATTATAGAAAAAATAACTATCATCCAAAACGGCGAATGCCAACCGTATTTATTGGCTAAAACCAAACCAATCGGAATGCCTAAAACTTGGCTTGCGGCGAAGGCGGTTTGCACAAATCCCATGACGCGGCCACGGACTTCCATCTTAAATAAATCTGTAATAATGGCAAACGTAATTGACCCAATAACGCCGCCAAATACGCCCGTAAAAATGCGGGCAAATAGTAGATATTCGTAATTCGTCGCCAGTGCACAAAAGGCTGTCCCTAAAATAAAACCTGCATAAAAGAACAATAACAGTCTTTTTCGGTCAAATTTGTCCGCAAAACCCGCCGCAAGCAAGCCCGAAGCCCCCGCACTGAACGCATACGCGGACACAACTAAGCCAAATTGAACGGGTTTGATATTCAATTCTATCAACAATTGTGCGCCTAAGGGATTCAACACCATAAAGTCCAAAATGATGGTGAATTGTAGGATAGATAGAATAGAAATGATAAAAATTTCGTATTTTGAGAACGTTGGTTTTGAGGGTGTTACGGTGCTATCAACCATGTTTTTTTCTTTAAAAGTGAGTCGTTTTATTTGAAAAACGGCGCAAAGAACGTTTTTTTACAGCAAAATGTCTCGAAAATGTATAGAATTGGTAGGGTTTTCTTATGAAAACCAATTACTTTGTTATCAATGATTTATGCTCAAAATTCAAACTAAAAAACGTCGTCATTGCGAGGCACGTCGCCATCTTTTAGGCTTTGCAGACTGCTGAAACAAACAGATGGCGACGTGCCTCGCAATGACGATTTGACTAAACGCCTAAGCGGATTTCTTTGAGAGAAAAGGCCGTTTGTGCGGTTAAGATATTCATGCAAAACAAGAATATTGAAACAATGAAAAGCCTACCGAACGGAATTGAATTGAACAGAGTTGAGCATATCAAAAAAATTGAAAAGGTTAGGAAATAAATTATAAGCTGTAAACTATATTTGTCATTGACAAATAATTTACGGATGCAATCTAACACGTTACAAATCTTTTACCGCTAAATTGTTCAAAATAACGTAAAAAGGTTATATATCTACTTCTGTCTCATAAATTTTATTTCTAAACTCAAACAAAAAATGGTATAATTCACCTTCCTATCCTCCTTTAATGAAATGAAATACTTGTTTATCCGCCTTTTCCCTTAGTTTTTTCCAAAAAATAACGACTTTGCCGCTTCATTCTTCTAAAATCACTCTGTGTGCCATTCAACTTTTCAACGATGGAAAAAAAACAAGGACAATTAGTCCGCTCGATAACTTTATCGGCGGCAACAATTTTGGTGGTCAGTTCGGTGATTGGCTCGGGCGTATATAAAAAAGTCGCGCCGATGTCGGGCAAAATGGTCGAAACGGTCTTGCCCGATGGCTCGAAGGTGATGGAATACGTCGGTCTGATGTCGCCAAAACTCGTTTTGATGGCGTGGATTCTCGGCGGCATCGTCTCGCTTTTTGGGGCTTTGAGCAACGCCGAAATTGCGGGAATGATGGCCGATTCTGGCGGCGAATACGTGTATTTCAAGCGGATTTACAACCGATTTACGGCGTTTTTGTGGGGTTGGACGACCTTTGCAGTGATTAAAACGGCGTCTATCTCCTCGATTGCTTATGTCTTCGCTCAATCGTTCAATAATCTGATTCCGTTGCCAAAATTGGATGAATCTATTGAAAAAATCACCGTTTTAGGCATTTTTCAACCCTTTGAGAGCTTCGGCGTCAAGGCGTTGACGATTGCATTGATTTTGATTTTAACGTATGTCAACACCCGTGGCTTGAAAGGCGGTGCGGGGATTAGCGAATGGCTGACGAAGCTTGTGATTGCGGGTTTGAGCGTCATTGTTATCTCGGGTTTGTTCTTCGGCGGCGGCAGTTTGTCAAATATTACGACCCCCTCAGTACATTACGTCGAGCGGAGTTGGATTGACCCTGCGTTTTTGTCGGCGATGTTTACGGCGATGTTGGCCGCGTTTTGGGGCTACGAAGGTTGGAACACGCTCGGCTTTATGGCGGGTGAAATCAAAGAACCGAACCGCAACTTGCCGCTTGCCCTCGCAGGTGGTTTAGGCGTCATTATCACGGCGTATTTATTGGTCAACTTCACGTATTTATACGTCATGCCGATTGATAAAATCATGGCGATTCCTGCGGGAAAAATCGCCGCCGTGGAGGTCATTCGCTCGTTTGCGGGAGACACAGGCGCGATGTTTTTATCGGTTTTAATCCTTATAACAACACTTGGTTGTACGAATGCGACGATTTTGATGCCGCCGCGTGTCTATTGGGCAATGGCCAAAGACGGCCTGTTTTTCAAATCAGCCGCCCACATTGACCCCAAATCAAACACGCCAAACAATGCGATTTGGATTCAAGGCGTTTGGGCGTGTTTGTTGGTGTTGTCGGGCAGTTTTGACCAATTGACGGATATGCTGATTTTTGCCGCCTTCGTATTTTACGGGGCAACGGCTTTGGGCGTCTTCATTATGCGGGTAAAAGAACCACAGGTCGAGCGGCCCTACCGCGTTTGGGGCTATCCGATTGTACCTGCGGTATTCATTTTATTCTGCATTGGTTTGGTCGTCAATACCATCATTTCGCAACCTCGGGAGGCGGGCATAGGTTTAGCGTTGATTCTGTCGGGTGTGCCATTTTATTGGTATTGGACGAAAAATGAAAAATAGAGACCCCTCAGTATTTTAGCGTTTTTCAAGTAAAAAAGCCGCATTTCGACATAGAAACGCGGCTTTTTTATGCCCAATACTGAGGGGGTCTATTTACAAAATTTCTATTTTCCAAACATCCATTTCCTTATTGGCACTGTTGAATCTCTTGATTGGCCTTGGCTTGTTCCATTTTATTAAACTCCATGTAGTCCAATATTGGTTTATCGTATTCATTAATCAGAATAACGACTTTGCCGTAGAGGCGGTACAGTTGTTCAATCAAGTTTGTAAATAAAAGTTTTATATCTGTTTCCTCTTGATTATCAATTTTATAGGTCTTATAAATTTTATTCAGATATTGACGCAGACCTGCTTCTAATCCTTTTGATTCATAAGCAACACTCAAAAAAGAAATATCAACAATGGGACTTTTCTGTGTCCAATCCCATTTGTCGGCTATCCAAGTGTCTTCAAAAAGTTCTTTACTGCCTAAAAACAACTCTTTCAAAGTGGATAGCAAGAGCGACTTGCCAAAGCGGCGTGGATGCGATAGAAAATAGCTAACACCTTCAATGGATAGGTTATAAATATGTTGTGTTTTGTCAACATAAATACAATTCTCTTCGCGCAATCTGCGAAATTTTTGTCGGCCTGTAGGCAATATTTTCCTTTTCATGGCGAAAATGTAAGCTATTTTGCCAAATTTGACCTCAAAATGAGGCTTTTTACTGAGGGGGTTTCTTTTTCCAATTTTCAAAACAAATACTTACCAATTTCTAAAAATATCGTTGCTTTACGACCGTATAAAAATTAAAATACAACTTAAAATTTATTGACATTATGAAAAAACAAGCCCTTTGGCTCTTCCTTTTATGCGCCGTCACAATGAACGCGCAAAACACACCCCCTCAGTACAAAAACCCAAAATTGCCGATTGACGTCCGCGTTAAGGACTTGATGGGCCGCATGAAAGTCGAAGAAAAAGTCGCCCAAATGTTGTGTCATTGGGAAAGTCAAGCGTCGTTTCGGGTGCTTGATTCTTTGACGGGCGATTTGAATGAAAGCCGTTTGACTACCCGCGCCCCGCATGGATTAGGCGAGGTCGCGCGTCCGAGCGAAGGCCGTGGAACGGGCATGGGCAAAGGCCCTAACGCTTACGCAACGGCGATTTTGGCCAATAAAATCCAAAAGTATTTTGTCGAGAAAACCCGTTTGGGCATTCCTGTGATGTTCCACGAAGAAGGGTTGCATGGCAATCAATCGAAGGATGCAACGGTGTTTCCGACGCATTTAGCCTTGGGCAGTACGTGGAATGAAGCCCTTTTGGGTGAAATTTACACCAAAGTTGCCGAAGAAGTGCGGTTGCGCGGTGGACATCATGTGCTTGCGCCTGTCGTGGATTTGGGCCGTGACCCGCGTTGGGGACGGACGGAGGAAACGCTTGGCGAAGACCCGTATCACGTTTCACGCATGGCGGTTGCCGAAATTGCGGCGTATCAAGGTGGGCTAAAAGTGGATAAAATCCCTGCCAAACACGTCATTTCGACTCTAAAACACTTTGGCGTTCATGGGGCGTCGGAAGGTGGTTTGAATATCGCGCCGAGCTTTGTCGATGAGCGGACGTTGCGCGAGACGTATTTTCCGTCGTTTGAAGCCTGTATCAAGGAGGCGGGTGCGTTGAGCATTATGCCGTGTTACAACGAATTGAGTGGCTTACCTGCGCACTCAAATAAATGGTTGTTGACCGATTTGTTGCGGAAAGAATGGGGTTTTAAAGGCGTTGTTGTGTCCGATTATTTTGCTTTGGACGATTTGAAAGCCTATCATAAAATCGCAAGCAGCAACGAAGAAGCGGCTAAATGGGCTATCAACGCGGGTGTGGACATTGAGACGCCGAACATGGACAAATACAATACGTTGTTGGATTTGATTAATAAAGGTGAAGTGTCTATGACGTTGATTGACCAAGCGGTTGAGCGCGTTTTGACGGCTAAATTTCAATTGGGTTTGTTTGAAAATCCTTACACGGATGCAGACGAAGCAAAACGCGTCATTGGCGGCCCCGAAAGTCGTAAACTCGCCTTGAAAGCGGCGCAAGAATCCATGATTTTGTTGAAAAACACGAACGGGATTTTGCCGTTGAAAAAGGGCGCGTATAAAAAAGTGGCGATTGTTGGCCCTAATGCCGACCGTTGCATTTTAGGTGGCTACGCCGATATTCCTAAACAAACAATTTCGCCTCTCAAAGCCTTGCGCGAACGGGCAAAAGGGCAGTTTGAAATCGTTTATACTGAGGGGGTGCGTTTGACAAACGGTGGCGATTGGTTTAGCGAAAATGAAGGCGTCAAGGCGGCTGACCCTGCGGAAAACCGCAAACGCATCAAGCAGGCATTGGAAGACGTGAAAGACGCCGATTTGATTCTTTATTTTGGCGGCTCAAACGAAGCGATATTTAGAGAAGGTTGGAGCAATACGCATTCGGGCGACCGTCCTGATATTGACCTTTTTGGCGAACAAAATGAGTTGATTTTGGCACTAAAAGCCTTGAAAAAGCCCATAATTGGCTTTGTCTTCACGGGTTCGCCGTTGGCTTGCAAGACATTAGATGACAACGCGGAAGCCTTGGTTCAATGCTGGTTTTTGGGTCAAGAAACGGGTGACGCGGTGGCGGATTTGATTTTCGGCAACATCAATCCAAGTGGTAAATTACCCATCACAATCCCTCGTTCGGTGGGGCATATTCCCGCTTATTACAGCTACAAACCGTCGGCAAAACGCGGGTATAATTTGGCCGAAACGTCGCCGATGTACCCGTTTGGTCATGGTTTAAGTTATACAACGTTTAAATACGACAACTTGAAAATGTCTAGCCCCTCAGTAAAAAACGGTCAAAACATTTCGGTAACGGTTGACGTAACAAATACGGGCAGCGTGGAAGGCGCGGAGGTGGTTCAATTGTACATCCGCGATGTGTTGAGTACGGTCACGCGGCCTGTCAAAGAATTAAAGGATTTTTCAAAAATTAGCTTAAAAGCAGGGGAGAAGCGGACAGTTTCCTTCACAATCACGCCCGATAAATTGAGTTTTTACAACCGCGAGATGAAAAAAGTGGTCGAAGTGGGCGCGTTTGAAGTGATGGTTGGCACCTCTTCGGTGGTGAATCAGACGATAAAGTTTAGTGTGGTGGATTAACACACGCCCCCGTATTAAAGCCAAAACCCCTTGCAAACGCGCGTTTTGCAAGGGGTTTTGCTTTAATGTGCTTGTTTTTCAACGAGACTTTTACATTTTTTCAGAATAACGAAAATCTCATAAATATCTTTATCGGAGGCATTGAAAGCATTGCTTAAACAATATTCATTGCCTTTGAGCATAACAAAAAACCAATTACGTCCCGACACATAGCAGCCATAAATTGGCAAGCCTTCATTCGCGTTTTTGGTTTGTGCGGCCACCATACCAATCAACAATTGTCCTAATGGGTCATTGTCTCGACGGTTTTCTTGTTTGTACTCATGCAAACAAAAATAAGGAATTTTAGGAATAACCTTACCTTTTGCCAACATAAAATCCACTTTTCCCGAAGCCGAAACGCCGTTTTTTTCAACGGACAAGGTGCGTTGTGTAAATGGTTTGAAGTATTGGGTATTGAAGTCCACCAAGCCCAAAACAGGGCCAATGAAAAAGAGTTTTAACTCGTCTTCGTTCCAGTTTTTAACTTCTTTGAGCAAAAGTTTTTTATAGTTATCTAACACCCTCGTTTCAAAAGCATCGGGTGACATATTGGCCACATCAAGCCAATTGTCAAATTCGGGCATACTATCAACGGGCAAAATGCCAAAAGCATCCTCGACTTCTTCGTAATTCCAAGTGTCAAATGAGCGCATTTTCTTTAAATTTTAAACAAAGTTAGGCATTAATCGGGATTAAACACGATTTCAAACGCCTTTTCTTCGGCAACACGAACGCCATTTTGTTATCAAACAAGCACAGCCTCGCCTTTTTCAGCCGCAACTTCATAAGTCAACTGTTCCCATTTTTCAATGATTTTAGGTGTCATTTTCAGAATTAAATCGGCTGATAAATCATCGTCGAAACCTGCGATAATTGTGGAAATCACTATTTTTAATGGCGTTTTAGGGTTGTTTCCAAAGAGTTCAACCGTTCTTTTAGCGGCGATGTGGTGAATCGCTGCTTCATATTTGGCAGGGAAAAGGCTACCAACGGGCTTGTTGTTCAAAAAGTGAATCGCCTCGTGGAAGTGCGCGAGTTCGGGCGTTTGTAATGCCTCGTCAAAGGTTGTTGCCTTAAATTTGTTATTGTCCATTACTTTTTATTTTAAGGATAATTCAAAACTGTCATACATTTTTGAAGGTAAATAAGATTCTTTTTGACCGCTAATGTAAGCAAAAATATGAAAAAGAGGCTCAATATCCTTGACATGTCGTTGAAAAACGATGTTATACAACTTCTTTCGCTTCTCGTCAACAGGCGTTATAACCACAACGGCATGCGGATGATTAGCGAAAAAATCATACGTTATTTTTGCCACAGTGCCAATGACTTTGACCACATCTTGATTGTTTGACATAACAACGCCGTCAACGAAACCATCTTTTAAATCACCAAAACCTAAATTCCAATCCTTGTCAACCAAATGCGTAAATTCGACAAATTTCAATATTTTGCCTTTCACACCTTCGCTGAAAAAGAGATAATTGAGTGCTGTATTTGAGGCAATATATGGGTAATGGTCTTTTATCATATCGTTTTCTTTTAGTAGATTAGTGAATGTTAATCGTTATTAAAGCGTCGTTTTAGATAACAAAGATACCGTTTTTATTCAAAATCAAGCAAAAATGCCCTTTTTCTTGAAAAATACTGAGGGGCCTCTTTTTTGTTTTTTGTCATCCAGAAGGAATCTTTATTGTCTGTGTTTTTGAAAACACAGACAATAAAGATTCCTTCTGAATGACAAAAAAAATGACAAAAACCTACGCCGATTTCATCAACGCCAACAAATCCGCCGATGTCATTTTCGCACTTGCATCCGAGCCTTCCAATAGCGAATCCGCCAAATCGCGTTTGTGGGCGTGGAGTTGTAGGATTTTTTCTTCGATGGTATTTTCCGTAATCAA
>JAYSRS010000594.1:0-8814 GCA_043720935.1 Saprospiraceae bacterium | reverse complement strand
ACAATTATTTCTTACAAATCCCTGCCAATTGTGCTTCTGTGCCTGTAAAGACATTCAAATCAATGCGTTCACTAATGCCATTGCACCGCGCTTTATCGCTGAATTGCCAAAACCACCACCGCCGTTTGTCGGGCAAAGTAACGCCGCGTAGGTTGTCATAGCTTGCAATCCAAATCGGGTAGCCTTCAAAATTGCCACTTATGTAGCGTTTGTAGTAATCGAGGTTTGTATAAATCATCGGGCGCACGCCTGTTTCGGCTTGAACAGCATCCAACCATGTTTGGATACCCCTCAGTATATCGCTCTTTTGGAGGCTTTTATCATTGCTTTTTTTATCGTCTTCGATGTCCAAAACGGGCGGTAAATCTCCTTTTTCAATGTTGACATTTTTTAGGAAAAAATTGGCTTGTTGCGTTGCATCGTCCGAAAAAGTAAAAAAATGATACGCCCCACGGTGCAAACCTGCGTCTTTGGTATCGGCCCAATTTTCCGAAAAACGGTAGTCAATCAAGCTCAATCCACGCGTGGCCCGCATATAGGCGAAGCGAATGCGGCGTCCATTATCATTCATTTTTGTAATACCTTCCCAATCAATTTTACACGTATAGTGACTCACATCAATGCCATAAGTCGCGTAACCCACAGGTATCGGCACGTTAAACGTTTTCCAAACCCGTTTGCGCGGTTCGGCACATTGCGAACGGTTGTACCAAAAAGCGGCAAGGTTGTTTTCAAACCAAAAAAAAGCGGGAATCGCTAACAGCAATACCAACCACAATAAAAGTTGCCCCTTAGTCGGGCGGGCATTTTGCTTTGCCATAGCGTTTGTTGTAAATTCAATAGGCCACTGAACGGGCTTATTCGACCGCTTTACACTGATTTTCTTTGAAATCTTAGTAAAAAAATCAGTGTAAATCAATCAAATCAGCCCGTTCAGTGGCCCATTTCGTGTTAAAAATAAGGACTAAATCAAACCTTTTTTTGCCAAAATCGCTGCCATATTTTGCTGTACTGTCAAAGCTGCTGCCCGTGCTTTTTCCGCAAAATCTTCTCCTTGCGCTGCATAAATAATCTCTCTTGATGAGTTAACCAACAAACCGCAATTGTCATTCATGCCGTATTCAGACACTTGATTCAAATCGCCGCCTTGCGCACCAATGCCAGGCACTAAAAAGAAATTGTGCGGGGCTATTCTACGAATTTCTTTAAATCGTTCGGCTTGCGTTGCGCCAATAACGAACATCAGATTGTCGGGCGTTCCCCAATATTGAGCCGTTTGAATAACGATTTTGAACATATCATGGATAAATTGAAAATCCTCTGCGCCTTTATTTGAGGTCAGTCCGAGCAAAATTGTCCACTTGTCTTTGAAATCCAAAAATGGTTTCACAGAGTCCTCACCCATGTAAGGGGCAACGGTTACGGCGTCGAAATTCAAGGTGTCAAAAAAGGCTTGGGCGTACATTTTTGACGTGTTGCCAATGTCGCCGCGTTTGGCGTCGGCAATCGTAAAGTGTTGATTACCAATGTATTTTACTGTTTTTTCCAAAGCTGCCCAACCTTTCAAGCCTTGACATTCGTAGAAAGCCGTGTTCGGTTTGTAGGCCACGCAGAGGTCGCGGGTAGCATCAATAATTTGTTTGTTGAATTCAAAAATAGGGTCTTCCGAAGCCAAAAGATGCGGTGGGATTTTCGATAAGTCGGTGTCAAGACCGATGCAGAGATAGGATTTTTTATTTTGAATTTGCTCAAATAGCTGTTGTCGCGTCATAAAACCGAGTGTTTTTAGTGAAAATACTGAGGGGTATGAAATATGTCAGAAACGTCGTCGAGGTTCAAAACCTCGACGACGTTAGAAGCGTCAATTAAACACCGTTTATAGCAATCACGCCCTTGATTTCAGGCATTTTATTTCGAATTGCTTGCTCAATGCCCGCTTTCATCGTCATTGCGGACATCGAACACGTCTCACAATTACCCATCCAACGCACGTGAACGATGTTGTCTTCCGTCACGTCCACCACTTCAACATTGCCACCATCAACTTTCAAAAAGGGACGAATGTCGTTCAAACTGTCATTTATGCGTGCCAATAAATCGCTTTTAGCTTCCATTACCATTTGTTGATATATTTAGATATTGTATGATATTGAGAATATTACGGTACATTTTACGTAACATGAGCCACAGATTGAACTGATTAGGCTGATTTACACTGATTTTTATCGTGTACGCCTAAAAAAATCAGTGTAAAATCCGTCGTATCTGTCCAATCTGTGGGCTGTTTTAAATTTGTACAGTAATATTGATATATTTTTGACCCCTTATCTGGATTTAACAAACACAAAGGTAGCTAAAAAGTTGGTTTTCAAGGCGTTTTGGGTGTTTGAGATTTGACAACTTTTTAAAAGTTGTCAAATCTGATGTAATCAATACGTGTGCTTTTTTCTATTTTTCCATTTAAAAATCAATACCCGAACAACGATAACGCCATGACTCAATACATTGGGCAACCAACCAAAATGCGTTTTTAGAACTTCGTAACGGTCTTTCAACGACTGCCGATGTTGCGTTTTTGAGACGCCGCCCATCAAATATTCTGAAATAATGGTGTGCGTATTTGTTTGATTGTTAGATAGTTTCAAGCATTTTATGACCCAATCAATGTCGGCGGCCAAATTTTGCTCAACATACTGAGGGGCCAATTTCCGACGCACCAAAAACGATTGATGACAGACGACCATACCCAAACGCATACTTTTCCAAGTCAGACGGTCAGGCAATTTTTGAACTGTCAAGGCCGTCCGCGTACCTGTGTGCGTGCGATGTGCATCCACTAACATCGTTTCACCAAATAAAACATCGGTTGTCGGAGAAGCAGCATTCGCCAATTTTTCTAAGGTTGTCGGCTCAAAAAGATGGTCGCCCGCGTTTAAAAACAAGACAAATTCGCCTTGCGTGCGGCTCAAACCTTTGTTCATCGCGTCGTATAAACCCCTGTCGCACTCTGAAATTGCCGAAATACGGAGGGGGTATTTTTTCTGAAAATCTTGAACAATCGCAAACGTTTTGTCCTTTGAGTGTCCATCAACGATGATGTATTCAAAATCTGTAAATGTTTGATTAACAACACTTTGCATCGTGCCGCCAATCAACGATTCGCCGTTGTAAACGATGGTTATTATTGAAAAAAGCATTTTAAATTTATGGCTTGAACCGTCGTCGAGGTTTTAAACCTCGACGACGGTCTGTTTGTAAATAGTTGCAATTGCTTGCCCGACCGCTTGATAACTGCACGTTTCAACAATTTTTTTTCTAATTTGAGCCGCATCAAAATCGCTCAAATGCGTCATCATAAAATCTAAGGCGTTGGCCAAATCTGCTTCATCTTCCGATTTTACTAACCGCCCCGACCCCTCAGTAATCCAATCAGAAATGCCGCCCGTTTCGGTTGCCACAACGGGCAAACCTGCCGACATCGCTTCTAAAATAACGCAGGGTAAGCCTTCAAAACGGCTAAAAAGGACGAAAATATCGGCATTTCTGACTTTTTCAGCGACTTGTTCAATTGGCAAATAATTGTGAAAACGAACAAATTTTTCGATATTCAGGTGCTTAATTAAAGCCAAATACGGCGGTTGTTCAAACGGGTCTCCAATAATATCGAGGATAAAATCTTGCCGTTTTTCGCTCAATAATTGAACACTTTTTAAAATACCACTCACGTTTTTAATCGTATCGTGCAAGCCCGAAACGTGAATTAAATGAATGATTTTAGGGATTTTATCGAATTTTTCAAGCGTTTTTGTGGCCAAATACTGAGGGGGTAGAGTAGGGGAAAAATTGACGGGGTGACTTGAAGTCACCCCGTCAATTTTTCCCCAATTTCCATCATTTTTAATTGAAAATAAATCCGTATCCACAACATTTGGTACGTAGAAAAAGCGATTCTTCAAGCCATGTTGCTGCATTGTTGAAGCATAAAAAGGCGACAAGGCAATGACGGCTTTTGCTTTTTTGACACACGTGCGTACCAATGTCTTAAAAACCCAATTACTTTGCATAAATACCCCCGTTTCAATACGATACATAGAAGAATGTTCTGTAATAATAAATGGTATTCGCCGAAAAAAATGTAAGAAAAGCGCGTAAATGCCTGCCGAAACAATGACGTTTAAATGCACCAAATCAGGCGTTCCCCATTCGCGTTTAATCAATGAATAGCCTTTCTGATAAGCTCGAAATTGGTTAATAAATTTTGAAAAAGGATTATTGGATTTTGGAAAATAGACAAGGACTTCAAAATGCGTTTTTTTGTTAATGTCAATCTCAAAATCACCCCCCTCAGTATTTTCTTGTTTTGACCCATTTGGCAATAAAATTTCGCTTGTTTTTTCCACTGCGTGAAGCGTTGCTACATCCACAAATCGCGCCACCGCTTCGGCTTGTCGGCGAACAAAGAAGCCGTTATGAAATATATAACGGTTTGGATACCAAGAACATAACCACAGAACTTTCATCGAATTAAAAATTAAAAATTAAAAATTAAAAATTAAAAATTAAAAATACTGAGGGGGGCTAATGCCGTCGCTCATATTCCCAAAAACGCATATTCCACAACGGAATGTCCCAACTGATGTTCAAATTGAAGCGAAAAGTATTGTCTTGTAACGACAACGCATTGTTTTTTATACCATACAATCGTGGCTGCGATTGATAACCGACGCCAATATTCAAAGGCAAATTGAAGAGTCGCCCGAACTGTACAATCACACCTGGCGAGAAAATATTGCTTAATGAGATTTTCGGCAAACTGTCTTGATTGTTGTTAAAACGCAAGCCGACGATGGCTCCAATGTCCACCAAAGTAAAAATAGCTTGCACGTTATGCGGTGCGACGAAGCTCCAAAAACGTTCACTTTTTGACATCAAATACTTGGGTTTTCGTGGAATACCAACGCTAATATTTAAGCCAATCGGCGCGGTAATGCTCGTAACAGGCGTCCCATTTTGCGTTGTTCCGACGTATTGTAGCCCTAAATAACTGTTTATGCCTAGCAAAACGCCAAATTCTTTCATCCGCGTACTCCCGGGCGGCACGAGGGTTGACTCCAGCAGATTCGCTATTTCGTCGCTCGTTTTGGCCAAAACCAAGGAGGCCGTAAACGAGGCATATTTGACAAATGTTTCAATCTTCTCAGTATTGACGGGCGTTTTGAGCGTGCTATCGAGGTACAATTTTTTAATTAATAGCAATTCACCGTTTGCCTTTTTTATATATTTTCCTTTCAAATCCGTGTAATCATTCACGACCGAATTGAGCGTGTTGCGTTCGTAAAAACGCGCTGTATTAATCGGCCCTTTGTAGTTTTCTACGTACATATCTCTAAAATCAGCCGCTTTCAACAGACTCGAAATGTGTTGCACGGCGGCGTTATAATTACGGCTTTGCATTTCGGCGTAGATGTGCGGAACGGTCTCGGCGATGTACATCCCTTTGTGCCAATTTAGGGGCATAACAAATTGACTGTCAAAGGTTTGTACAATTGTTGGCGCAAATTTTACGAGCGAAACAGTGTTGTCATAAAGCGAGACGAGTTTGTCCCAATACATTTTTCCATCGTCATTTTTCGTTTTTTCAACGTTTTGCAACGACCTATTTATCTGATTGACGCGCCGAATAAAACCTTTTACATACGTTTCCATTTGATAATAACCATCTCGCTCATCATATAATTTATTAATGGTTTGCCGCAAAGTTGTGCCATTGTCAAAGGAGAAAGGTTGATTATTGTCGTCTGCGGCCATTTGATGCAGCAAACCGAGCCAAATTTGACAGGCTTTTGCATCGTTTCGGAACAGTTGATTCAAATTATCCAAGCCTTGTTCCCAACCTTCTTCGTTGTTTTTTGATTGAAAACCTTTTGAAAATAATTGCAAGGTTTGGAGATACGCTTTCAAGTTTTTTCCTTCGTCGGTTGCGTTGTAAGCGTCGCTAAAATGCAAATTTTCAATCACTACTGAGGGGTGTTGTTTGCGAATCAAACCGTCGGAAAATTGCGTAACAGTCGTCAAAAATGCCCTTAAACTCGGATTTTCCTTGAAAACGAGGCGGTATTTGTCACTTTCGAGCAGGTCATTCGCATTAGACAAAACATTCACTAAATCTTCTTCCATCTTCTGCCGCAAGCCTTCGATAAATTGATTGAATTGAAAAATATCTCTATCCATCAATTTCAAACCACCATACGTGCGGGGCAAAAGCGTCCGCAATTCCACGTTTTTTTCTATTTCTTCTTTCATTGTCTGAAAAAAGATTTCGTTCAAGTCCTGTTTGAATCTTTTAATGATGATTTTAGCGAATGCGTCGGCCACAATCGTTGCGTTCAAACCGCCTAAAGTACCGCCTAATATACCACCCGAAGCGGATTCATTAGCTCTTGATGCTTCTTCGGTTTTTGTTATATCAAAACTTTGCGCTTTCGCTTATTCCAATGAAAAATAGTAAGGATAAATATTTCTGACAATAAAAGAATTGTTGGAATATACCGCGTGTAACTCATTGGTATCTAAGCTGTTAGCTCCACAGTAATGGCTCAAAATACTGTTGATAGCCGCCTCGTTTTCTCGCTTATTCGTTCTGCGTTGCAATAATTCAGCGATTTTTAAAGCATCTTGAAACGGGTATAATTTGCTAGAAAATGTATTGTTAAGCGACGTAATAACGGATTGATGCGCGATTAATTTATCGCCCGATACGTCGTCGTCGAGAAACAGTGTTTTGTTCTCATTAAAATATTTATCGAGTGAATCTCGATTGATTTTAACGGTCAAAATTGAATCTTTTTGGACGGTTAGGGTTTTCGGTGTGATTTTCCAAAGCCGCTTGCCGCCGTCGCCAAACAACGTAAATTTAACATCAAGCGGCTCGTTTGTCTTATTTTTGACGAGAATTGCGTCTAAATTTTTCAAACTAAACGCCTTCTGTTCTTCCTTGTTAAGCGTCGTTTTGACTTCGTAAACGAATACATTATTTTGACTTAATCCATTGGTAATCAATGAAATAAGTAGAATAAATGAAAATACTATTTTCTTGAAAAATACTGTCAAGCCTATTACGTTCGGGGAACTTTCAAAGTTCCCCGAACGTAGTACGCCTAAATTTGAAATCCCTTTAAATCGCATCTTGTTCCTCCTTTTCATTCGTTAAAATTGTTAAACTTATATCCTTTTCAGTTGCTAAACCTTTAAGGATGTTTTCCATACGCATCACGTAAGTTACGGCTTTCGTTGCGCCGATAACCATGCCGATGACTTCGTTTTTGTCCTTCGTCCGCACCCACGCACCCGAGTCGCCGTCAAGCGTGAGGCTTTTGCCATTGACGACATCGGTGCTGATAGCGATTAAGTTTTTCATCGTTTTTTCCAATCGGCCATTGATGGAAAAAGTGATTGCGGCAGACGTAACTGATTGAATGACAATGCCTTCTATCTCTTTGTCGTCTTGAACATTGCTCAAAAGAACAACTTTCAATTTTTTTTCATCCGCTACTGAGGGGGTATAAATTTTGGTCGGATGACCAATAGCGGCATTGTCAACGATGGCATTTTCCATTTTTCGCCGTCCGTCAATCCGTACCAAAGCCACGTCTAATTCGTCCGTGAACAAGACAGTTTTGAGTTTACCAAAAAAAATATCGCCCTTTTTGTTGATGATTTCATGGTCGCGGTCGCCCAAAAACTCGTTTTGACTGTCCACGAATTTCTGTTTTAAGCCATGACATGTGCCTAATCCATATTTGAATTTGTCTTCGTCCACCAAAATACCGCCAATTGTGGACACTTTTTCGATGCCTGTTTGCGTATTAAAAACGGCAGATTGCGCTTTAACGACGGGCAGTTTTGACTTGTATGAAGAAGGTTTTGAGGGCTTACTTGAAGCCGAAGATATAGTGTAACTCATTGTATTTCAGTTAATTAGAAAAAGGTTTTTTACAAGTGGTTTTTAAACGATGTGTGAATAAATAGAGTTGATTTTCAAACAAATCTAAGTGCATATTTGGAAAAAAAAAACGTTTTTTAGGATTTTATACTGAGGGGGTACAAAATCGTTAATTTTTTTTGTTTTTATTTGGTTGAAAATATTTTATCCAAATAAAAGACTGTGGTGTCAGCAATACCCCAATCTTTACTACTAAATAATTAAAAATTAATCTGCGAGCAGTAAATGACGAGATAAAACGCGCTTTTATTTATTTCGCATTCCTATTGTCGCACTGCGGCGTAGCTGCAAAATCTCGTTAATATTAAATAAACCACCATTTTTTTTACGCGGTGTAACCGCGAAACCGCTTGTTTTGCGGTTACACCGCATTTAAAATCGTATATTCGTGAGTTACATTACCGAGATTTTGCAGCTACGCTGCAATGCGATAAATAACGGATGATTCTGAAATTTATTCTCAATTACGCAATATCACTGCGTAGTCGCCTATTCATCTTTGCAGTAACTTACTGGTAACTTCGGAAATCTCAAATCTCTTTCAAATTCTAGTAAAACGGGTTGTCATTGCGAGGAGGCACGACGAAGCAATCTCTTAGATTTTAGCAGGATATTGATTAAAAAGCTGCCATTTTAGTTTAAAATGGTGCTGAAACCTTAAAGATTGCTTCGTCGTGCCTCCTACTAATGACGCGCTCGAAATTCGGCACTACGCTCGGGGAACTTTCAAAGTTCCCCGAACGTTTTACGCCACTTTTAGCGTCATTCCAAAGTAAAAGTCCCGATGAGGGATAATAGTGCCTCGCAATGAC
>JAYSRS010000593.1:0-26875 GCA_043720935.1 Saprospiraceae bacterium | reverse complement strand
AATGAAATAAAGTATCATTTCTACCAAGGCCATAGTCATCTATTCGTCTAGTTTGAAGCGGCACAATCAACGCCCCTTTTCGATTAATGACACCATATTTATTGGCCGCCGAAAAGACAAAATAATCTTCCATATTTGGAAAATTTATCAATTTGTTCCGATTCTCCCATTGTTCCCAAGCATTGAAGTTGTCAAGTGATGTAAAACTGCCGCTTAGTTTTTCAACCGATTCCATGTCAGGTGTTGCTAAAAAACGACCGTCGAGGTGCATAAAACGGCATTTTGAACCTTCATAAACGGCCATTAAATTGTCGTCTATTTTCACAATTCTGTCAAAACGGGGCTTAAAAATGGTGTCTCCTTTGACCGTTTTCAAGCCGTAATAACAATCCACATTGTCTTTAAAGGGGAACAAACGCAGACTATCAGGCGTCAATGACTCGACTAAACGCCCTTTTTTATCATAAAAGTCGCATTTAATTGTGTTATATGCCCTGTGATAATTATAATTAACAAAATCGTTCAATGCCCTCTTTTGATTTTTAATTTGAATCAAATAAGGCTGCCCATTGGGGTAAAAAAGTGTGTCGTAATGCCACATAATTCGGCTAGAATCGGTGAACGTTGTGTCTGTAAAAGTGGTGTAAAAAATACGGTCACTACTGTCTCTTTGAATGCTGTATCTACCGTATTTACCGACAAATTTATCGGCTCTTTGAAGCGTCACAAGCCCGTCTTTATCAAACTCTTTTGAGCGATAAAATACGCCTTTCTCTTGCGCGACGATTGATTTTATTTGTCCATTTTCATAAAACAAAACGGTACTATCTGATTGACCTTTTGGTTTCAAATAAAAAACACGTTGCTCTGTAAACCCTTGATTATTAAATAGATAGAGGCTGTCATGAACCCAATTTTTGAGATTTGATTGTCCATTTCGCCAAAACATTTCAATAAAAACCGTATCATTTTGCCCTTGAATTGTGAAGCGAATGCTGTCGTAATCTGTCTTTTTAAAATAATATGTATCGTTTCGGTGATTGCTCGAAACGTCGGTTTTATCGGGTTTTGATTGACCCAACAAAGCAGTTGAAAAAGCCATAAAATAGGCGATAAATAGGGATTTTGACATGGAAGTTATTTTTTATTGTTTTGAAAAAAAGAACGCGTTAAAGTTGTTAGGATTTATGGGGTCAAATATCTGTTTTTCTTTGATACAAAAATTGCTTTTTTAAGATTTGTGTTTATTGCTACCCCCTCAGTATAAACGCCCAAAAGCCTTGAAAACACCCCGTTTTCAAGGCTTTTGGCTTTTATACTGAGGGGTGCTAAAAACGTCAAACGGCGAATATTTACCATAAAACGCAAAACGCCACCAATATTTTCCTAACATTGCGGCGATTTTAATTCATATTCATACCAATTCAGATTGTAATTCATCCAAAATGTTGAAAAAAGCTGTACTTCTCTGCCTATTTACCTGTGCTGTTGCGGCAGTTTTTGCCCAAAAAAACGCCATTATTCGCGGCAATGTATATGATAAAAACGGTGGTCAACCCGTGCCGTTTGCCAATGTGATACTGAGGGGGTCAACCCTCGGGGCAACAACCGATTTGAACGGTTTTTTCCAGATTTCTAACGTCAAAGCGGGCAATTATTCGCTCTTTGTGTCCTTCATCGGTTACGACAGTTTGGAACAAAAAATCAGCGTTTCCCTAGGCGATATTGCTTATAAAAGCTTTTATTTGACCGAAGCGGCGCAAAATTTGGAGGCCGTTGAGATTTCTGCACGCCGTGAAGAACGCCGTGCGACGACCCTTGTTTCTAAAATTACGGTGACGCAAAAAGACATAAAATCGCTCCCTTCCACGGGCGGTGAGCCCGATATTGCTCAATATTTGACGGTTATTCCAGGCGTTTTGACGACGGGCGACCAAGGCGGGCAAATCTACATTCGTGGTGGTTCGCCTGTTCAAAACAAGATACTTTTGGACGGTATGACCATTTACAGCCCGTTCCATTCTATCGGTTTTTTCTCCGTTTTTGAAACCGAAACCATCCGTTCAGTAGATGTTTTGACGGGCGGTTTCAATGCTGAATATGGCGGTCGCGTATCTGCCGTCGTGGATTTGAAGACCCGCGAAGGCAACAAAACGCGCTTGGCGGGTTTGGTCAGCGGCTCGCCTTTTCAAGCAAAAGCCTTGATTGAAGGCCCACTTTTGAGGTTAAAAGACGGTGGAACGAGCGTTTCGATGTTGGTGACGGGTAAAAAATCGTTGCTGCCCGAAACGTCAAAAACACTCTATAAAAACGCGACAAAAGACTCGGCGGGTCTGCCTTTCGGCTATCAAGATTTTTATGGGAAATTATCGCTCGTTGCGTCGGGTGGTAGCCGCGTCAATGTGTTCGGTTTCAATTTTACGGACAATGTAAAATACACGAACATTGCCGATTTGAATTCTTCAACGCAAGGCTATGGAGCCAATTTTTCGCTCGTTCCTGCGGGTTTAGGGATGCTCGTAGGCGGGGCTTTGACGTATTCAAATTACAACATTTCGCTCGATGAAGGCAACGGCAACCCACGCTCAAGCAAGGTCGGTAGCTTCTCGGGCTTGCTCGATTTTACGGTTTTTGGCGATAAAAGCGAGTTGAAATACGGAGCGGAAATCAGTGGTTTTACGACGAACGTATCATTTTTTAATCCAATAACAAAAACAACGTACAAACAGGAAGAAAACACCACTGAAATTGCGGGTTTTGTGCGTTACCGTTGGTCAAACAAAAGGACAGTCATTGAGCCAAGTTTTCGCGTTCACAATTACGCAGCTCTTGGAGAAACAAGATATGAACCGCGTTTTTCGGCAAAATTCAACGCTTCTGACCGTTTTCGCTTCAAATTTTCGGGCGGTATGTTTTCTCAAAACTTGATTTCGACGGTCAGTGATAAGGACGTAGTAAACCTTTTTGTCGGCTTTTTGAGCGGCCCAGAGGAGAAATTTTTCAAGCCTGGCACATCGGAAGAAGTGACGTCGAAACTCCAAACAGCCATTCACGCCATCGGTGGATTTGAGTTTGATGTGTCAAAAAAAATAGAACTTAATGTCGAAGCGTATTACAAAAATTATACACAATTGATTGACATCAACCGCGCTAAATTGAAGGGCGAAGACAAGGATTATATCGCTGAAACGGGTGTTGCAGCGGGTTTGGACATTTCGGCCAAATACAATTCAAAAAATTTCAGCCTTTGGGCTACGCTTTCTCGGGCGTTTGTCAACCGCTTTGACGGTGTAGAAACGTATCCCACAAATTTTGACCGCCGTATCAACATGAATTTGGTCGGTACGTGGTCGTGGGGTCGTAAAAAAGAATGGGAATTTGCTGCCCGTTGGAATTACGGTTCAGGCTTTCCGTTCACGCAAACGCGGGGTTTTTACTCCGATGTTAGCTTCGATAAAGGCTTAAACACGAATATTCCAACCAATAATGCGGATATTGGCATCCTTTATTCCACAAAACGCAACGGTGGTCGCTTGCCCGATTATCACCGTTTGGATTTGTCGCTCAAACGCACTTTTTCGTTCTCAAAAAATCTTGGATTGGATGTTGTAGCATCGGCCACGAATGCGTATGACCGTCAAAATATTTTCTATTTCAATCGGGTCACGTATTCGCGGGTCAATCAATTGCCGCTTTTGCCGAGCTTGGCGGCAACGTTTAAATTTTAAAAATCGGAATTATCAGCTTTATGACAAAAACCTTTTGGCTAATTAATAATTTGTAACTCATTGATTATCAATGCGGTTCAACGTTCGGGGAACTTTTAAAGTTTCCCGAACGTGCGCCGTACCATAAAGCCGATAGTTCCGTTAAAAATTTCAAATTTCAAGGATTTCAAACTTCAAACTAGATGCGCTTGAAATCTGAAATCTTTGAAATTTGGAATTTGCTCCCCCTCAGTATTTTTATCAAAAAACGAATACTACTGTAGATTTTGCACGACATGGGCCACAGATTGGAGGGGTTATGCTGATTCACACTGATTTTTATCGTGTACGCTTAAAAAAATTAGTGTAAAATCTGTCGTATCAGTCCAATCTGTGGCCCATTTTGAATTTGTGCAGTAATTTTAAAAAACGATTAAATTATGACAAAAATACAAGCGTTGATGTATCTCATTGGCGCACTTGTCGGTTTTGCCGCCTTGTCCTACGGTTTTTACAAACTCATGGTGTATATTTTTACACGGCGATTTAAGCAGTAAGTTTTGAGTTTTGGGTTTTGAGTTGACGTCATACCAACTCAAAACTGAAAACCGCTTGCTACAACGTCGTCGAGGTTTCAAACCTCGACGACGTTTTATAACCCTAACCGCTTGTAAAATTCAGCAAAAAAACTAATTTTGCGGCCAATGTCGTCAAAAAATACGGCTGATACTGAGGGGATATGCTATTGTTCCACACACCAAGTTCCATGTTCCACGCGAGCAAAAGGTGTGTGCGAGTTGGGAACATGGACACTGAAAACCTATTTATTTTAACGATAACTGATTGATTATAAATGGCTTGTGGTAATTGTTCGGTCGGCAGTGATAAAAAACCTGGCGGCTGTAATGGCTCTTGCAGCGGTGGTTGCAACCGCATGAACACCTTTGATTGGCTTGCTCAACTCGATATTCACGACGCGCCTTCCGACTTCGATTTGGTCGAAGTCAGCTTTAAAAAAGGCGCGCGGAAAGATTTTTTCCACAATCCGCCTGTCTCAAATGCAGGTACGGGCGATATGGTTTTGGTCGAAATCCCGGGCGGTGGCGGCTACGATGTCGGCGAAATCTCTTTGATGGGCGACATGGTACGCCTTCAAATGAAGAAAAAAATGGTCAAATCGTCGGCTCTTTTTCTCAATGTCATTCGTCGGGCAAACCCGCGCGACGTTGAAAAACTGCAAGAAGTCCGCACGTATGAGCGCGAGATGATGATTCGAGGCCGCGCAATTTCACGAACACTCGACCTCGATATGAAAATCGGCGATGTCGAATTTCAAGGCGATGGCCGCAAAGTGACTTTCCTCTACACCGCCGATGGCCGCGTGGATTTTCGGGAACTCATCCGTCATTTTGCTAAAGAATTTAAAGTAAAAATCGAAATGCGACAAATTGGCGCACGGCAAGAATCGGGTCGCGTAGGTGGCATCGGTACGTGTGGGCGCGAGTTGTGTTGCTCGACGTGGTTGTCTGATTTCAAATCGGTTTCGACCGTTGCGGCGCGTTATCAACAATTGGCGATTAATCAAGCCAAATTGTCGGGTATGTGTGGCCGTTTGAAATGCTGTTTGAACTACGAATTAGACACGTATTTAGACGCAATGGAGGGTTTTCCGTCGCAACCAGAACGCTTAATGACCCGTGCTGGCAAGGCTGAATTGATTAAAACGGACGTTTTTAGGGCTTTGATGACCTATGTGATGACCGAAGGGTCAGAGCGTGGTAAGTTTTTTACGATTGCCGTCTCCGTCGTTAAAGACGTGATTTCGATGAACAAGCGTGGCGAAATGCCTGTTGATTTGAAAGAATTGCAAGTCGTTCAAGTCGTTGCGAAGCCGACAAAAAGTAGCAATAATGGCGGTAGCAGCAGTGCAAGCGATGAAGACGATGAAGATGAGTACGACGACGAAGAAAGCGGCTACGGCAGTGGTGAAGACCTTGTTGGCAATGCTGAATTGAGCGATGACAAACGCCGTCGGAAGAAAAAGAAAAAGAAAAAAGGCGGAGAGCCTGACCGCCGCCCGACTGACAATCGGGAAGCAAATCGGCCTCAAAGTGACCCAAATCGGGATAAAAGCCGTGAAAAAGGGGCAAATAAGCCACAAGGTTTCCAAAACAAGCCACCACGGGACGGTCAAGACAAGCCGCAAGGTTTCCAAAATAAGCCACCACGGGACGGTCAAGACAAGCCACAAGGTTTCCAAAACAAGCCGCCGCGTGAGCCACGAGAGGGACAAGACAAGCCGCAAGGTTTTCAAAACAAGCCGCCGCGTGAACCACGTGATGGTCAAGACAAGCCGCAAGGTTTCCAAAACAAGCCGCCGCGTGAGCCACGAGAAGGTCAAGACAAGCCGCAAGGTTTCCAAAATAAGCCGCCGCGTGAGCCACGAGAAGGCAATTCGGACAGCCCGAACGACAATCAGCCGCCGCGTGACCCGAATAATCGCCGCAACGACCGCCGTCGGCCTGATAAAAATCGCAACCGCGATAATCAGCCGCCGCGTGATGGTGGTGGTGATAAAAAGGAGTAAAATGGAATATAAAAAAACGGTCTTATACCCCCTCAGTATAAGACCGTTTTTTTATATTTTTGATGTAGGATTTTCGATATTTCAAGGATTTAATGGGATTGTTTAGTAGCCTAAATGCACGTAAAAAGCCTTAAAAACGCGCGTTTCAAGGCTTTTTGAGCGTTTATACTGAGGGGGTGATTTAAGCCATAGCACGCAGTCAATTTCTTTATTATTTCTTACCCTTTCACTTTTTCTAATGTAAAACCAAGCGTCGAGCCGACTCCCTCAGTTGAACGGACGTGAACGGACTGATTATGGCCTTCAATAATGTGTTTGACAATCGAAAGGCCCAAACCCGTGCCACCTGCATTGCGCGAGCGGCTTTTGTCCACCCGATAAAAACGGTCGAACAAATGCTTCAAATGATGCCGTGCAATGCCGATACCGTTATCTGATACTTCAATCAAAACGATTTTGTCCATGTCGTAAAAACTGATTTTTGTCTGGCCATTCAGTTTGCCATATTTGACAGAATTGCCAATCAAATTGGTCAACACTTGACGAATTGTTTCCCTGTCTGCGCGTACCCGAAAACCGTGATTAGCCCCTTCTTTGAACGAAATCTTGATGTTTTTTTCTTTGGCTTTCAAGTCCATATCTTCAATAACTTCATTTGTAAGTTGCTGAATGTCAAAGTTTTGAATGTCCAATGTCAATTTACCCGCTTCCAATTGAGAAATCGTTTCAAGGTCTTGAACGATGGAATTCAGACGCTCGACATTGCGTGCCGCTTTCTGCAAATACGATAGATTTACTGAGGGGTCGTTGACGCCGCCGTCAATCAAAGTATGTAAAAAACCTTGAATATTGAAAATGGGTGTTTTCAGCTCATGGCTGACGTTTCCGAGGTAGTTGCGGCGGTATTCTTCCAACTCTTTGAGGCTGGCAATCTCCTTGTTTTTATCTTCTGCCCAATTTTCAACTTCATGTTCTACGTCTTCGAGCGTATTGCCCAAAGCGGGGTTTTCGGTCTGTTTAGAATCGGCGATGCGTTTATAAATAATTTTAATACGACGGTAAATAAACGTATCAATAAAATAATTGACGACGAAAAAACAGGCTGTAAAACTGGCAATCGGAATAAGCACAATGTTCAAGGCGCGGTTCATATCACCCGCCGAGGCATTGATGAAAATGACGACAAGGAAGACGATAAATGTCGTCAAAACGGAGACGTACAAAGCGATTTGGCGAGGCGTTGGACTTTTCAGCATAGCAAAAAATTAAGAGGTGTAAGCGTTTGGTTTTAAATTAATTAGAGAATAATGAATGATAAATTATGAATGATGAATTTGAAATACTTGCTCACACGTAATCGTTCATTTTCTACTCCTTAAATCAACATTTTAAAACACAAAACAGGTTTAAAAATCGAATTTATACCCAATACCTTTTAGGGTTCTGATGTTGTCCACGCCAATTTTTTCGCGTAGTTTTCGGATGTGAACGTCAATTGTTCGGTCGCCCACAATCACATCATTGCCCCAAATTTTATTGTAAATTTCCTCGCGGGTAAATACTTTGCCTGGTTTGGAAACGAGCAACAAAAGTAATTCAAATTCTTTTTTAGGCAAGTCAATAATTTCACTACCCCTCAGTATTCTGACTTTTTCTCTATCAATTTCAAGCCCCGCGATGCGAATAATGTGTTCATTGGCCGCTAAATCCGTTTTGTTGCGCCGCAACAAGGCGTTAATTCGGCTGATAAACACTTGTGGTTTGATGGGTTTTGTGATATAATCGTCACCACCCACGTCGAGCGCGCTGATTTGCGATACATCTTCGTCGCGTGCCGTCAGAAAAGTGATGGTCGTATTATCAAAATCGGGGTTTGCTCGGAGGCGTCGGCAGACCTCAACGCCATCCATTTCGGGCATCATGATATCGAGGATAATCAATTGTGGGCGGATTTTTAAGGCTGTTTCGAGGGCTTCTTTACCACTTGCCGCCGTCACGACGTCGAAACCTTCGCGGCGTAAGTTGTAGCTCAAAAAGTCTAAAATGTCTGGTTCGTCATCAACGATAAGAATTTTTGTCATGTCGTTTTTTTTAATTTTTTAATCCGCAAAAGTAGCTTTAAGGCGGCCATTTCAACGACAAGGCGAGATTAAGTTAGCGTTAAGTTTTTTAGTTTGACGCTTCAAACTTCAAACTATTTTCTTCGACTCATCCACCGATTGTCTTCTTGTTGGGCGATGAAAACGACTTTTTTAATAAAACGCATAAGTGATAAAAATAATAGGTAGCCGAACGTTACGACCATGAAAATCCAACGGAAACTGCCCGCTTCGTCAATCGTCATATTGGAGAAAAACCAAGCAAAACACGCCCCGATAACCATTAAAATGACATAAGTTCCCGTTGAACGCGTCCAATATTGGTTCATATCGGTCGGAATTGACAGGCTAATAATGCTGTTGAAAAGGGCGAAAACGAGCATTCCTGTGCCGACAGCCACCCAAAAAGCGTAAGGGCTAATGTCTGCCGTAGGGTCACATAGTTGCACGGCTTTGAGGCTTAACATGGCCAAAACAACGAATCCGAGGATAGTACCGCCTTGCAAAAAAGGGTTGTGAATACGCGTGAAAAAGGTCGCGTTTTGTGGGTTGTCCATTCTAATTATGATTTAAAACTGATTTTTAGATGCGAAATTAAGCAGTGAGAACACGACAAACGTTTTTTTGTTTTTCATTTGCAGAGGTTTTGGTTTTTTCGGTAAAAATGGGCCACTGATTAGAGTGATGCGACTGATTTTTACTGATTTTTGTCATTTAGTAGGAAACTAAAAATCATTGTACCTATTGTATTCTATTTGTCTAATCAGTGTTCCATTACGTAATAAAATTCGGATTTATCGGTTAATTATCGCACTGCGGCGTAGCCGCAGCGCGATAATTAACCGATAAATCCGATAAAATTTGTAAAAATAATATTTTAAATGAAGAAAATACTCATACTCGCATTGGTTGTGGCTAAAATAAGCGGCGTCAATGCTCAAGCAGTCTTTGAAAAAAAGCTGCAAACGCAATTAATTGTTGCCGAAAATGGCGCAACCATCGACATTACTGAGGGTACCTTCTCGCTCTCAAGAAGCCTGTCTTTGGATGGCAAAAAGAACATCACCATCCGTGGAAAAGGGATGGATAAGACGATTTTGAGTTTTAAAAACCAAACATCGGGCGCGGAGGGTCTGCGCGTAACGAATTGTGAAAATATCACACTTGAAGACTTGACGGTGCAAGATTCTAAGGGCGATTTGATAAAAACGATGCACGTCAAAGGCATTACTTTTCGCCGTGTCAAAGCAGAATGGACGGGTAAAGTGTCGTCGAAAAATGGTGGTTATGCCTTGTATCCCGTTCAATGTGAGGAGGTTATGATTGACGGATGCGTGGCGCGTGGCGCGTCGGATGCGGGTATATACGTAGGGCAAAGTCGTAAAATTGTTGTTAAAAATTGTACCGCAACTGAAAATGTGGCAGGTATCGAAATCGAAAATTCGTTAGACGCCGACGTTTTTGACAACACGGCTACCCACAATACGGGTGGTATTTTGGTGTTCGATTTGCCCGATTTGGTACAAAAAAAAGGCGGTAATGTGCGCGTTTTCAATAATAAAATCGTTGAAAATAACCACTCAAACTTTGCACCGAAAGGCAATATCGTCGCAAAAGTGCCGAAAGGAACGAGCGTTTTGATTCTCGCAACCAATAATGTTGAGATATATAACAATCAGATAATCAACAACAAATCAACGGGCGTGGCGGTTATTAGCTATTTTATGACCGAAAATCCGATTAAAGATTCGTTGTATTATCCTTATCCGACGTGGGTGAGCATTCACGACAATAATTTTGAACGCCGCCGCGAACGAGCGACTTTTCAAGGGCGTTTTGGCAAAATTTTTTGGTTCAAATTGAAATTTGGCAAAAACGTGCCACACATATTGTATGATGGCATCATTGACCCTAAATTTAAGAATCCCGATGGGACGATTAGCTACAAATTGTGCGTTTGTGCTAGAAATAATAAGAACCAAACGAGTGCCAACATGGATGCTGAAAATGGGTTCAAAAACGTCACGCGCAACCCCGATATTCTGAATTGCAGTTGCACGACGCGTAAACTTGATTCGACGTATTAGTGAATGACTAAAAATGCCCATTTTCGTTGTCAACGAAAATGGGCATTTTGATTGAAATGGCTGTATTTTGAACCTAAAATGGTCGAAATACTGAGGGGGTGTTATTTATTAATGATTGATAATCAATTTATTAGATACAACCCGACTGCCTTTTGACAGCGCGTACATATAAATTCCGTTTGGCAAATGGCTCGTGTTGAACTCAAAAGCACTCGTACCCGCTTGAATACTGAGGGGCCTTGTTTCGAGGCGTTGGCCCATAATATTGGTCAACGAAAACTCGAATTTATCGCTCACACTCGACTCAATTGTAATAACGGTTTTGCCGTTTGTCGGATTCGGAAATGCCGTAAAGTTGCTGACTTCTGTTAAATCATTGGTCGCTGAAACGCAGCCAGGGTCGTTGTTGGCCAACAAACGTAAAATGTACTCACCTGGGAACAAATCACCAGGGAACGTGGCGGGATAACCGTTCGGATAACCGCTTTGGAAAATAAAGTTTGAAGAAAAAGCCTTTCCAGAAATAACCAAACTGTAATTCTTAATCATGTTGGTTGCAGCGGGCGTTCCTTGAATAATGACACAGCCTGTGGTGTTCTTTCTAAAAATGCAATTGCCCGGGTTACACGCATACGTTAAGCCCGTGGGCAAGTTAGCGATTGCACCTGTAGTGGCCATTGTGAGGCTATCCAAAGGAATTTTACCCAAAAGCGGTACGGTAATCGTATCCGAAATTTTGACTGTAAAAGTAAAACTGAAAGCTTTACCAATGCAAGCGGGTTTGTTGATACCGCCGTTCGGATTCGCCGCCGTAACGGGTGTTGGATAAACGCCTACCGTTGAATCTCGGTAGCGGGCATCGGGTTGACAAGCCTGTGCGTTGGCTTGAATTGTTGAAAAAATACAACAAAAAACGACAAAAAAGAGATTTTGTACGGTGTTTTTCATAATCAATGACTGATTTTTGAAATGAATAATAGATTTTAAAATAATGGATAATAAAGGATAGGCTTAAAAACGATTTTTTGTACATGCGTTGTCGTGTAGAATTTGGTATTTTACCTTATTTTTAATGGGCAAAAACCTTAATTTGTACGAACGCCGTAAATCTTGGGTGAAAGTACGATGAATATTTAGAATGACTAAAACTGTCTGTACGTTAACTTTTCATTTTGAAAAATTATACGGGAAACTGACATACGGATTGGTTGGCTCAACCACAATAAAGAGCTGTAAAAATGATTTTTGTGGGGTTTTGGGCGTTTTATACTGAGAGGGTGTTCAAATGTAGAAAATTAGATTTTTTTTCTGAGTGGCGCGTAAATCCTCAAAAAAAATGTAACTTTGGACTATGAAAAAATTGAAATTACTTCCAATTGGCGTACAGACATTTCTAAAAATGCGTAGCAATGATTATGTTTATGTTGACAAGACAGAACACATTTATCGCCTTGTCGAAAACGGCGGGATGTACTTTTTATCGCGTCCACGCCGCTTCGGCAAGTCGCTGACAGTCTCGACTTTGCGCGAACTTTTTGAAGGTAATCGCCTTTTGTTCAAAGATTTATGGATAGAAAATAAATGGGATTGGTCGAAAGCGAGTCCGGTTATTCAAATGTCATTTGCCTCGATGCCTTACAAGGAATTGGGCTTGGATAAGGCTTTGAAAATCAAGCTAAAAGAAATTGCAGCGCAAAATAATATTACATTTAAAGAAGATAGCTATCAACAACAATTCGAAGAATTGATTAGCGGATTATACCAAAAGCATGGTAAAGTTGTCATTTTAATTGACGAATACGACAAGCCAATTATTGATTATTTGGAAAAAGGGGAGCTGTCGCAAGCCAAAGCCAATCAAAAAATAATGAAAACTTTTTACTCGATTTTGAAGGATGCCGAGCTGCATATTCGTTTGTTGTTCATTACGGGTGTCTCCAAATTTGCGAAAGTGTCCATCTTTTCAGACTTGAATCATTTGACAGATTTGACGCTCCACAAAGACTTTTCAACGCTTGTGGGCTATACACAAGCGGAATTGGAAGCGAATTTTGGCCCACACATAAAAGCTCTAAGTATCTTTCAAGACATGAACCGTGCAGACACTTTGGCTATGATGAAAGATTGGTATAATGGGTTTAGTTGGGATGGTAAAAATACGTTATACAATCCTTTTGGCACATTGACTTTTTTGAGTGAACAAGCGTTTAGAAATACGTGGTTTTCGACGGGAACACCTACGTTTTTAGCCGATTTAATTAAGGAAAAAGGCGTATTCGAGTTTGAAAAGCGATGGATGTCTGGTCTATCCCTTGAAAAATATGACCTTGACAACCTCGACATTATTCCTTTGATGTTTCAAACGGGTTATCTAACGGTCAAAGAGTGTGATGTTAAAAATGGCGATATGCTTGTGGACTATCCGAACCGTGAAGTGCGGGATGGTATGTACCAATTTTTGTTGGATGATTTGACGCGTAATACCTACAAAGATAGTTCGTCAATCGCTGTCAAAGACCTAAGCAAAGCCTTTAAAGACAACGATTTGGATAAAGTAAAACTGATGATTGATGTCCTTTTTACCGACCTTCCTGCGCCACTTTATGAGCCTAAAAACGCCGATAAACGCAAGGAAATCGAACTGTCTGAACGCTTCTTTCACGGCGTTATTCACTTGGTTTTCAAATACTTAGGTATATTTATTGACTCAGAAGTGTATTCGTCTTTGGGACGCGCCGATAGCGTTGTGACGACCGATACACATATCTATGTTTTTGAATTCAAATACAACCGAAGTGGAAAGGCTGCTTTTGAACAAATTACGAAAAAACAATATGGTGAAAAATACCGCATGACGGGCAAAACGATTGTTGGCATCGGCGTTAATTTTAGTCATGTGACGCGTAAAATAAATGGTTGGGTCGTTAAAAATTTGTAAATTACGTAGAGACGAAGCATGCTTCGTCTCTACGTAATTTACAAATTTTTAACGACCCAACCATTTATTTTACGCGTCACATGACTAAAATTAACGCCGATGCCAACAATCGTTTTGCCCGTCATGCGGTATTTTTCACCATATTGTTTTTTCGTAATTTGTTCAAAAGCAGCCTTTCCACTTCGGTTGTATTTGAATTCAAAAACATAGATATGTGTATCGGTCGTCACAACGCTATCGGCGCGTCCCAAAGACGAATACACTTCTGAGTCAATAAATATACCTAAGTATTTGAAAACCAAGTGAATAACGCCGTGAAAGAAGCGTTCAGACAGTTCGATTTCCTTGCGTTTATCGGCGTTTTTAGGCTCATAAAGTGGCGCAGGAAGGTCGGTAAAAAGGACATCAATCATCAGTTTTACTTTATCCAAATCGTTGTCTTTAAAGGCTTTGCTTAGGTCTTTGACAGCGATTGACGAACTATCTTTGTAGGTATTACGCGTCAAATCATCCAACAAAAATTGGTACATACCATCCCGCACTTCACGGTTCGGATAGTCCACAAGCATATCGCCATTTTTAACATCACACTCTTTGACCGTTAGATAACCCGTTTGAAACATCAAAGGAATAATGTCGAGGTTGTCAAGGTCATATTTTTCAAGGGATAGACCAGACATCCATCGCTTTTCAAACTCGAATACGCCTTTTTCCTTAATTAAATCGGCTAAAAACGTAGGTGTTCCCGTCGAAAACCACGTATTTCTAAACGCTTGTTCACTCAAAAAAGTCAATGTGCCAAAAGGATTGTATAACGTATTTTTACCATCCCAACTAAACCCATTATACCAATCTTTCATCATAGCCAAAGTGTCTGCACGGTTCATGTCTTGAAAGATACTTAGAGCTTTTATGTGTGGGCCAAAATTCGCTTCCAATTCCGCTTGTGTATAGCCCACAAGCGTTGAAAAGTCTTTGTGGAGCGTCAAATCTGTCAAATGATTCAAGTCTGAAAAGATGGACACTTTCGCAAATTTGGAGACACCCGTAATGAACAACAAACGAATATGCAGCTCGGCATCCTTCAAAATCGAGTAAAAAGTTTTCATTATTTTTTGATTGGCTTTGGCTTGCGACAGCTCCCCTTTTTCCAAATAATCAATAATTGGCTTGTCGTATTCGTCAATTAAAATGACAACTTTACCATGCTTTTGGTATAATCCGCTAATCAATTCTTCGAATTGTTGTTGATAGCTATCTTCTTTAAATGTAATATTATTTTGCGCTGCAATTTCTTTTAGCTTGATTTTCAAAGCCTTATCCAAGCCCAATTCCTTGTAAGGCATCGAGGCAAATGACATTTGAATAACCGGACTCGCTTTCGACCAATCCCATTTATTTTCTATCCATAAATCTTTGAACAAAAGGCGATTACCTTCAAAAAGTTCGCGCAAAGTCGAGACTGTCAGCGACTTGCCGAAGCGGCGTGGACGCGATAAAAAGTACATCCCGCCGTTTTCGACAAGGCGATAAATGTGTTCTGTCTTGTCAACATAAACATAATCATTGCTACGCATTTTTAGAAATGTCTGTACGCCAATTGGAAGTAATTTCAATTTTTTCATAGTCCAAAGTTACATTTTTTTTGAGGATTTACGCGCCACTCAGAAAAAAAATCTAATTTTCTACATTTGAACACCCTCTCAGTATAAAACGCCCAAAACCCCACAAAAATCATTTTTACAGCTCTTTATTGTGGTTGAGCCAACCAATCCGTATGTCAGTTTCCCGTATAATTTTTCAAAATGAAAAGTTAACGTACAGACAGTTTTAGTCATTCTAAATATTCATCGTACTTTCACCCAAGATTTACGGCGTTCGTACAAATTAAGGTTTTTGCCCATTAAAAATAAGGTAAAATACCAAATTCTACACGACAACGCATGTACAAAAAATCGTTTTTAAGCCTATCCTTTATTATCCATTATTTTAAAATCTATTATTCATTTCAAAAATCAGTCATTGATTATGAAAAACACCGTACAAAATCTCTTTTTTGTCGTTTTTTGTTGTATTTTTTCAACAATTCAAGCCAACGCACAGGCTTGTCAACCCGATGCCCGCTACCGAGATTCAACGGTAGGCGTTTATCCAACACCCGTTACGGCGGCGAATCCGAACGGCGGTATCAACAAACCCGCTTGCATTGGTAAAGCTTTCAGTTTTACTTTTACAGTCAAAATTTCGGATACGATTACCGTACCGCTTTTGGGTAAAATTCCTTTGGATAGCCTCACAATGGCCACTACAGGTGCAATCGCTAACTTGCCCACGGGCTTAACGTATGCGTGTAACCCGGGCAATTGCATTTTTAGAAAGAACACCACAGGCTGTGTCATTATTCAAGGAACGCCCGCTGCAACCAACATGATTAAGAATTACAGTTTGGTTATTTCTGGAAAGGCTTTTTCTTCAAACTTTATTTTCCAAAGCGGTTATCCGAACGGTTATCCCGCCACGTTCCCTGGTGATTTGTTCCCAGGTGAGTACATTTTACGTTTGTTGGCCAACAACGACCCTGGCTGCGTTTCAGCGACCAATGATTTAACAGAAGTCAGCAACTTTACGGCATTTCCGAATCCGACAAACGGCAAAACCGTTATTACAATTGAGTCGAGTGTGAGCGATAAATTCGAGTTTTCGTTGACCAATATTATGGGCCAACGCCTCGAAACAAGGCCCCTCAGTATTCAAGCGGGTACGAGTGCTTTTGAGTTCAACACGAGCCATTTGCCAAACGGAATTTATATGTACGCGCTGTCAAAAGGCAGTCGGGTTGTATCTAATAAATTGATTATCAATCATTAATAAATAACACCCCCTCAGTATTTCGACCATTTTAGGTTCAAAATACAGCCATTTCAATCAAAATGCCCATTTTCGTTGACAACGAAAATGGGCATTTTTAGTCATTCACTAATACGTCGAATCAAGTTTACGCGTCGTGCAACTGCAATTCAGAATATCGGGGTTGCGCGTGACGTTTTTGAACCCATTTTCAGCATCCATGTTGGCACTCGTTTGGTTCTTATTATTTCTAGCACAAACGCACAATTTGTAGCTAATCGTCCCATCGGGATTCTTAAATTTAGGGTCAATGATGCCATCATACAATATGTGTGGCACGTTTTTGCCAAATTTCAATTTGAACCAAAAAATTTTGCCAAAACGCCCTTGAAAAGTCGCTCGTTCGCGGCGGCGTTCAAAATTATTGTCGTGAATGCTCACCCACGTCGGATAAGGATAATACAACGAATCTTTAATCGGATTTTCGGTCATAAAATAGCTAATAACCGCCACGCCCGTTGATTTGTTGTTGATTATCTGATTGTTATATATCTCAACATTATTGGTTGCGAGAATCAAAACGCTCGTTCCTTTCGGCACTTTTGCGACGATATTGCCTTTCGGTGCAAAGTTTGAGTGGTTATTTTCAACGATTTTATTATTGAAAACGCGCACATTACCGCCTTTTTTTTGTACCAAATCGGGCAAATCGAACACCAAAATACCACCCGTATTGTGGGTAGCCGTGTTGTCAAAAACGTCGGCGTCTAACGAATTTTCGATTTCGATACCTGCCACATTTTCAGTTGCGGTACAATTTTTAACAACAATTTTACGACTTTGCCCTACGTATATACCCGCATCCGACGCGCCACGCGCCACGCATCCGTCAATCATAACCTCCTCACATTGAACGGGATACAAGGCATAACCACCATTTTTCGACGACACTTTACCCGTCCATTCTGCTTTGACACGGCGAAAAGTAATGCCTTTGACGTGCATCGTTTTTATCAAATCGCCCTTAGAATCTTGCACCGTCAAGTCTTCAAGTGTGATATTTTCACAATTCGTTACGCGCAGACCCTCCGCGCCCGATGTTTGGTTTTTAAAACTCAAAATCGTCTTATCCATCCCTTTTCCACGGATGGTGATGTTCTTTTTGCCATCCAAAGACAGGCTTCTTGAGAGCGAGAAGGTACCCTCAGTAATGTCGATGGTTGCGCCATTTTCGGCAACAATTAATTGCGTTTGCAGCTTTTTTTCAAAGACTGCTTGAGCATTGACGCCGCTTATTTTAGCCACAACCAATGCGAGTATGAGTATTTTCTTCATTTAAAATATTATTTTTACAAATTTTATCGGATTTATCGGTTAATTATCGCGCTGCGGCTACGCCGCAGTGCGATAATTAACCGATAAATCCGAATTTTATTACGTAATGGAACACTGATTAGACAAATAGAATACAATAGGTACAATGATTTTTAGTTTCCTACTAAATGACAAAAATCAGTAAAAATCAGTCGCATCACTCTAATCAGTGGCCCATTTTTACCGAAAAAACCAAAACCTCTGCAAATGAAAAACAAAAAAACGTTTGTCGTGTTCTCACTGCTTAATTTCGCATCTAAAAATCAGTTTTAAATCATAATTAGAATGGACAACCCACAAAACGCGACCTTTTTCACGCGTATTCACAACCCTTTTTTGCAAGGCGGTACTATCCTCGGATTCGTTGTTTTGGCCATGTTAAGCCTCAAAGCCGTGCAACTATGTGACCCTACGGCAGACATTAGCCCTTACGCTTTTTGGGTGGCTGTCGGCACAGGAATGCTCGTTTTCGCCCTTTTCAACAGCATTATTAGCCTGTCAATTCCGACCGATATGAACCAATATTGGACGCGTTCAACGGGAACTTATGTCATTTTAATGGTTATCGGGGCGTGTTTTGCTTGGTTTTTCTCCAATATGACGATTGACGAAGCGGGCAGTTTCCGTTGGATTTTCATGGTCGTAACGTTCGGCTACCTATTATTTTTATCACTTATGCGTTTTATTAAAAAAGTCGTTTTCATCGCCCAACAAGAAGACAATCGGTGGATGAGTCGAAGAAAATAGTTTGAAGTTTGAAGCGTCAAACTAAAAAACTTAACGCTAACTTAATCTCGCCTTGTCGTTGAAATGGCCGCCTTAAAGCTACTTTTGCGGATTAAAAAATTAAAAAAAACGACATGACAAAAATTCTTATCGTTGATGACGAACCAGACATTTTAGACTTTTTGAGCTACAACTTACGCCGCGAAGGTTTCGACGTCGTGACGGCGGCAAGTGGTAAAGAAGCCCTCGAAACAGCCTTAAAAATCCGCCCACAATTGATTATCCTCGATATCATGATGCCCGAAATGGATGGCGTTGAGGTCTGCCGACGCCTCCGAGCAAACCCCGATTTTGATAATACGACCATCACTTTTCTGACGGCACGCGACGAAGATGTATCGCAAATCAGCGCGCTCGACGTGGGTGGTGACGATTATATCACAAAACCCATCAAACCACAAGTGTTTATCAGCCGAATTAACGCCTTGTTGCGGCGCAACAAAACGGATTTAGCGGCCAATGAACACATTATTCGCATCGCGGGGCTTGAAATTGATAGAGAAAAAGTCAGAATACTGAGGGGTAGTGAAATTATTGACTTGCCTAAAAAAGAATTTGAATTACTTTTGTTGCTCGTTTCCAAACCAGGCAAAGTATTTACCCGCGAGGAAATTTACAATAAAATTTGGGGCAATGATGTGATTGTGGGCGACCGAACAATTGACGTTCACATCCGAAAACTACGCGAAAAAATTGGCGTGGACAACATCAGAACCCTAAAAGGTATTGGGTATAAATTCGATTTTTAAACCTGTTTTGTGTTTTAAAATGTTGATTTAAGGAGTAGAAAATGAACGATTACGTGTGAGCAAGTATTTCAAATTCATCATTCATAATTTATCATTCATTATTCTCTAATTAATTTAAAACCAAACGCTTACACCTCTTAATTTTTTGCTATGCTGAAAAGTCCAACGCCTCGCCAAATCGCTTTGTACGTCTCCGTTTTGACGACATTTATCGTCTTCCTTGTCGTCATTTTCATCAATGCCTCGGCGGGTGATATGAACCGCGCCTTGAACATTGTGCTTATTCCGATTGCCAGTTTTACAGCCTGTTTTTTCGTCGTCAATTATTTTATTGATACGTTTATTTACCGTCGTATTAAAATTATTTATAAACGCATCGCCGATTCTAAACAGACCGAAAACCCCGCTTTGGGCAATACGCTCGAAGACGTAGAACATGAAGTTGAAAATTGGGCAGAAGATAAAAACAAGGAGATTGCCAGCCTCAAAGAGTTGGAAGAATACCGCCGCAACTACCTCGGAAACGTCAGCCATGAGCTGAAAACACCCATTTTCAATATTCAAGGTTTTTTACATACTTTGATTGACGGCGGCGTCAACGACCCCTCAGTAAATCTATCGTATTTGCAGAAAGCGGCACGCAATGTCGAGCGTCTGAATTCCATCGTTCAAGACCTTGAAACGATTTCTCAATTGGAAGCGGGTAAATTGACATTGGACATTCAAAACTTTGACATTCAGCAACTTACAAATGAAGTTATTGAAGATATGGACTTGAAAGCCAAAGAAAAAAACATCAAGATTTCGTTCAAAGAAGGGGCTAATCACGGTTTTCGGGTACGCGCAGACAGGGAAACAATTCGTCAAGTGTTGACCAATTTGATTGGCAATTCTGTCAAATATGGCAAACTGAATGGCCAGACAAAAATCAGTTTTTACGACATGGACAAAATCGTTTTGATTGAAGTATCAGATAACGGTATCGGCATTGCACGGCATCATTTGAAGCATTTGTTCGACCGTTTTTATCGGGTGGACAAAAGCCGCTCGCGCAATGCAGGTGGCACGGGTTTGGGCCTTTCGATTGTCAAACACATTATTGAAGGCCATAATCAGTCCGTTCACGTCCGTTCAACTGAGGGAGTCGGCTCGACGCTTGGTTTTACATTAGAAAAAGTGAAAGGGTAAGAAATAATAAAGAAATTGACTGCGTGCTATGGCTTAAATCACCCCCTCAGTATAAACGCTCAAAAAGCCTTGAAACGCGCGTTTTTAAGGCTTTTTACGTGCATTTAGGCTACTAAACAATCCCATTAAATCCTTGAAATATCGAAAATCCTACATCAAAAATATAAAAAAACGGTCTTATACTGAGGGGGTATAAGACCGTTTTTTTATATTCCATTTTACTCCTTTTTATCACCACCACCATCACGCGGCGGCTGATTATCGCGGTTGCGATTTTTATCAGGCCGACGGCGGTCGTTGCGGCGATTATTCGGGTCACGCGGCGGCTGATTGTCGTTCGGGCTGTCCGAATTGCCTTCTCGTGGCTCACGCGGCGGCTTATTTTGGAAACCTTGCGGCTTGTCTTGACCTTCTCGTGGCTCACGCGGCGGCTTGTTTTGGAAACCTTGCGGCTTGTCTTGACCATCACGTGGTTCACGCGGCGGCTTGTTTTGAAAACCTTGCGGCTTGTCTTGTCCCTCTCGTGGCTCACGCGGCGGCTTGTTTTGGAAACCTTGTGGCTTGTCTTGACCGTCCCGTGGTGGCTTATTTTGGAAACCTTGCGGCTTGTCTTGACCGTCCCGTGGTGGCTTGTTTTGGAAACCTTGTGGCTTATTTGCCCCTTTTTCACGGCTTTTATCCCGATTTGGGTCACTTTGAGGCCGATTTGCTTCCCGATTGTCAGTCGGGCGGCGGTCAGGCTCTCCGCCTTTTTTCTTTTTCTTTTTCTTCCGACGGCGTTTGTCATCGCTCAATTCAGCATTGCCAACAAGGTCTTCACCACTGCCGTAGCCGCTTTCTTCGTCGTCGTACTCATCTTCATCGTCTTCATCGCTTGCACTGCTGCTACCGCCATTATTGCTACTTTTTGTCGGCTTCGCAACGACTTGAACGACTTGCAATTCTTTCAAATCAACAGGCATTTCGCCACGCTTGTTCATCGAAATCACGTCTTTAACGACGGAGACGGCAATCGTAAAAAACTTACCACGCTCTGACCCTTCGGTCATCACATAGGTCATCAAAGCCCTAAAAACGTCCGTTTTAATCAATTCAGCCTTGCCAGCACGGGTCATTAAGCGTTCTGGTTGCGACGGAAAACCCTCCATTGCGTCTAAATA
Source organism: Saprospiraceae bacterium (assembly GCA_043720935.1). Lineage (GTDB taxonomy): Bacteria > Bacteroidota > Bacteroidia > Chitinophagales > Saprospiraceae > JAAFJT01. The sequence continues at coordinate 5,353 of JAYSRS010000593.1, read as the reverse complement.
CGTGTCTAATTCGTAGTTCAAACAGCATTTCAAACGGCCACACATACCCGACAATTTGGCTTGATTAATCGCCAATTGTTGATAACGCGCCGCAACGGTCGAAACCGATTTGAAATCAGACAACCACGTCGAGCAACACAACTCGCGCCCACACGTACCGATGCCACCTACGCGACCCGATTCTTGCCGTGCGCCAATTTGTCGCATTTCGATTTTTACTTTAAATTCTTTAGCAAAATGACGGATGAGTTCCCGAAAATCCACGCGGCCATCGGCGGTGTAGAGGAAAGTCACTTTGCGGCCATCGCCTTGAAATTCGACATCGCCGATTTTCATATCGAGGTCGAGTGTTCGTGAAATTGCGCGGCCTCGAATCATCATCTCGCGCTCATACGTGCGGACTTCTTGCAGTTTTTCAACGTCGCGCGGGTTTGCCCGACGAATGACATTGAGAAAAAGAGCCGACGATTTGACCATTTTTTTCTTCATTTGAAGGCGTACCATGTCGCCCATCAAAGAGATTTCGCCGACATCGTAGCCGCCACCGCCCGGGATTTCGACCAAAACCATATCGCCCGTACCTGCATTTGAGACAGGCGGATTGTGGAAAAAATCTTTCCGCGCGCCTTTTTTAAAGCTGACTTCGACCAAATCGAAGTCGGAAGGCGCGTCGTGAATATCGAGTTGAGCAAGCCAATCAAAGGTGTTCATGCGGTTGCAACCACCGCTGCAAGAGCCATTACAGCCGCCAGGTTTTTTATCACTGCCGACCGAACAATTACCACAAGCCATTTATAATCAATCAGTTATCGTTAAAATAAATAGGTTTTCAGTGTCCATGTTCCCAACTCGCACACACCTTTTGCTCGCGTGGAACATGGAACTTGGTGTGTGGAACAATAGCATATCCCCTCAGTATCAGCCGTATTTTTTGACGACATTGGCCGCAAAATTAGTTTTTTTGCTGAATTTTACAAGCGGTTAGGGTTATAAAACGTCGTCGAGGTTTGAAACCTCGACGACGTTGTAGCAAGCGGTTTTCAGTTTTGAGTTGGTATGACGTCAACTCAAAACCCAAAACTCAAAACTTACTGCTTAAATCGCCGTGTAAAAATATACACCATGAGTTTGTAAAAACCGTAGGACAAGGCGGCAAAACCGACAAGTGCGCCAATGAGATACATCAACGCTTGTATTTTTGTCATAATTTAATCGTTTTTTAAAATTACTGCACAAATTCAAAATGGGCCACAGATTGGACTGATACGACAGATTTTACACTAATTTTTTTAAGCGTACACGATAAAAATCAGTGTGAATCAGCATAACCCCTCCAATCTGTGGCCCATGTCGTGCAAAATCTACAGTAGTATTCGTTTTTTGATAAAAATACTGAGGGGGAGCAAATTCCAAATTTCAAAGATTTCAGATTTCAAGCGCATCTAGTTTGAAGTTTGAAATCCTTGAAATTTGAAATTTTTAACGGAACTATCGGCTTTATGGTACGGCGCACGTTCGGGAAACTTTAAAAGTTCCCCGAACGTTGAACCGCATTGATAATCAATGAGTTACAAATTATTAATTAGCCAAAAGGTTTTTGTCATAAAGCTGATAATTCCGATTTTTAAAATTTAAACGTTGCCGCCAAGCTCGGCAAAAGCGGCAATTGATTGACCCGCGAATACGTGACCCGATTGAAATAGAAAATATTTTGACGGTCATACGCATTCGTGGCCGATGCTACAACATCCAATCCAAGATTTTTTGAGAACGAAAAAGTGCGTTTGAGCGACAAATCCAAACGGTGATAATCGGGCAAGCGACCACCGTTGCGTTTTGTGGAATAAAGGATGCCAATATCCGCATTATTGGTTGGAATATTCGTGTTTAAGCCTTTATCGAAGCTAACATCGGAGTAAAAACCCCGCGTTTGCGTGAACGGAAAGCCTGAACCGTAATTCCAACGGGCAGCAAATTCCCATTCTTTTTTACGACCCCACGACCACGTACCGACCAAATTCATGTTGATACGGCGGTCAAAATTTGTGGGATACGTTTCTACACCGTCAAAGCGGTTGACAAACGCCCGAGAAAGCGTAGCCCAAAGGCTGAAATTTTTTGAATTGTATTTGGCCGAAATGTCCAAACCCGCTGCAACACCCGTTTCAGCGATATAATCCTTGTCTTCGCCCTTCAATTTAGCGCGGTTGATGTCAATCAATTGTGTATAATTTTTGTAATACGCTTCGACATTAAGTTCTATTTTTTTTGACACATCAAACTCAAATCCACCGATGGCGTGAATGGCTGTTTGGAGTTTCGACGTCACTTCTTCCGATGTGCCAGGCTTGAAAAATTTCTCCTCTGGGCCGCTCAAAAAGCCGACAAAAAGGTTTACTACGTCCTTATCACTGACCGTCGAAATCAAGTTTTGAGAAAACATACCGCCCGAAAATTTGAAGCGAAAACGGTCAGAAGCGTTGAATTTTGCCGAAAAACGCGGTTCATATCTTGTTTCTCCAAGAGCTGCGTAATTGTGAACGCGAAAACTTGGCTCAATGACTGTCCTTTTGTTTGACCAACGGTAACGCACAAAACCCGCAATTTCAGTGGTGTTTTCTTCCTGTTTGTACGTTGTTTTTGTTATTGGATTAAAAAATGATACGTTCGTCGTAAAACCACTGATTTCCGCTCCGTATTTCAACTCGCTTTTATCGCCAAAAACCGTAAAATCGAGCAAGCCCGAGAAGCTACCGACCTTGCTTGAGCGTGGGTTGCCGTTGCCTTCATCGAGCGAAATGTTGTAATTTGAATACGTCAAAGCCCCGCCTACGAGCATCCCTAAACCCGCAGGAACGAGCGAAAAATTGGCTCCATAGCCTTGCGTTGAAGAATTCAAATCGGCAATGTTCGTGTATTTTACATTGTCCGTAAAATTGAAACCGAACACATTGACGCGGCTACCACCCGACGCAACGAGCGATAATTTCCCATAAAAATCTTGATAGCCGAAAGGCAGACCCGCCGAGTCTTTTGTCGCGTTTTTATAGAGTGTTTTTGACGTTTCGGGCAGCAACGATTTTTTACCCGTCACCAACATCGAAACGCTCGTTCCACCGTCTTTTAACCTCAAAAGTGGGCCTTCAATCAAGGCTTTTGCTTGAAAAGGCGAGCCGCTGACCAAACCCGCCAAGCGCGTTTTGTTGCCTTCGCGGGTCTTCAAATCCACGACGGCAGATACGCGACCGCCATATTCAGCATTGAAACCGCCCGTCAAAACATCTACTGAACGGATGGTTTCGGTTTCAAAAACGGAGAAAAAACCGATAGAATGGAACGGGCTGTAAATGGTCATACCGTCCAAAAGTATCTTGTTTTGAACAGGCGAACCACCACGAATGTAGATTTGCCCGCCTTGGTCGCCCGTCGTCAAAACGCCTGGAATAACCGTCAAATATTGAGCAATATCGGGCTCACCGCCCGTGGAAGGGAGCGATTTTATGTCTTTTTGCGTCACCGTAATTTTAGAAACAAGGGTCGTCGCACGGCGTTCTTCACGGCGTGCAGAAATCTCAACGGCCTCCAAATTTTGCGCCGCTTCGGTCAAATAAAAGCTTTTATAAGCAATATCGCCTAGGGAAACGCTGATTTTTTGTTCCAAACTGTCGTAACCGATGAAGGACACAAAGAGCGAATAATTGCCCGCTTTGACGTTAGAAATCTGGAAAAAACCGTTCAAATCGGTTGTTGCCCCGAGGGTTGACCCCCTCAGTATCACATTGGCAAACGGCACGGGTTGACCACCGTTTTTATCATATACATTGCCGCGAATAATGGCGTTTTTTTGGGCAAAAACTGCCGCAACAGCACAGGTAAATAGGCAGAGAAGTACAGCTTTTTTCAACATTTTGGATGAATTACAATCTGAATTGGTATGAATATGAATTAAAATCGCCGCAATGTTAGGAAAATATTGGTGGCGTTTTGCGTTTTATGGTAAATATTCGCCGTTTGACGTTTTTAGCACCCCTCAGTATAAAAGCCAAAAGCCTTGAAAACGGGGTGTTTTCAAGGCTTTTGGGCGTTTATACTGAGGGGGTAGCAATAAACACAAATCTTAAAAAAGCAATTTTTGTATCAAAGAAAAACAGATATTTGACCCCATAAATCCTAACAACTTTAACGCGTTCTTTTTTTCAAAACAATAAAAAATAACTTCCATGTCAAAATCCCTATTTATCGCCTATTTTATGGCTTTTTCAACTGCTTTGTTGGGTCAATCAAAACCCGATAAAACCGACGTTTCGAGCAATCACCGAAACGATACATATTATTTTAAAAAGACAGATTACGACAGCATTCGCTTCACAATTCAAGGGCAAAATGATACGGTTTTTATTGAAATGTTTTGGCGAAATGGACAATCAAATCTCAAAAATTGGGTTCATGACAGCCTCTATCTATTTAATAATCAAGGGTTTACAGAGCAACGTGTTTTTTATTTGAAACCAAAAGGTCAATCAGATAGTACCGTTTTGTTTTATGAAAATGGACAAATAAAATCAATCGTCGCGCAAGAGAAAGGCGTATTTTATCGCTCAAAAGAGTTTGATAAAGACGGGCTTGTGACGCTTCAAAGAGCCGATAAATTTGTCGGTAAATACGGTAGATACAGCATTCAAAGAGACAGTAGTGACCGTATTTTTTACACCACTTTTACAGACACAACGTTCACCGATTCTAGCCGAATTATGTGGCATTACGACACACTTTTTTACCCCAATGGGCAGCCTTATTTGATTCAAATTAAAAATCAAAAGAGGGCATTGAACGATTTTGTTAATTATAATTATCACAGGGCATATAACACAATTAAATGCGACTTTTATGATAAAAAAGGGCGTTTAGTCGAGTCATTGACGCCTGATAGTCTGCGTTTGTTCCCCTTTAAAGACAATGTGGATTGTTATTACGGCTTGAAAACGGTCAAAGGAGACACCATTTTTAAGCCCCGTTTTGACAGAATTGTGAAAATAGACGACAATTTAATGGCCGTTTATGAAGGTTCAAAATGCCGTTTTATGCACCTCGACGGTCGTTTTTTAGCAACACCTGACATGGAATCGGTTGAAAAACTAAGCGGCAGTTTTACATCACTTGACAACTTCAATGCTTGGGAACAATGGGAGAATCGGAACAAATTGATAAATTTTCCAAATATGGAAGATTATTTTGTCTTTTCGGCGGCCAATAAATATGGTGTCATTAATCGAAAAGGGGCGTTGATTGTGCCGCTTCAAACTAGACGAATAGATGACTATGGCCTTGGTAGAAATGATACTTTATTTCATTT